>NZ_MUFA01000008.1:0-136593 GCF_001995955.1 Salinivibrio sp. PR6
GATTATTAATGGCATCCATGGTTAAAGATGAATCAGGGAAGGCCTCTTTTTCAAAGTCTCTTCGTAAATCTAATAATAGGTCTTCAAGTTCAGATAGGTAACCATACAATAAGGAATGTTTTGTTTGTTGCCTCCATTCTCCAATAGACAAATATGAAATATATGCTGCTGCCGCGGCACCAACACCAGACAGCGTGGTACCCATGGTATTGAAAAATGTAACGGCGGATTCACTGACTTGGAAATTTAAGCCAAACAGCATCCCGACCAACACTAATGCGAGAACAGATACGACAATTGGGGTGTTACTCATGATGCTTACCTACGTTTTTAGCCAGCTTGTTAGTCTAAACACCTGAAAAGACACAAACCACACTTTAGCAGTGGGGGAGCCGCAAAGTGTGGTTTGTTGCATGTGAGTAAGTTTTCTTGTAGTAGGGAAATCAGGTTGTGGCTACGAACCCAATACCATCATGGCTGCCTTGCTTTCGTGGTGCATCATGTTGTTGATCAAAAATGGCACGCCTTGGCGTGCCATTTTCCTTACCTCGACCAGTGGCTTTGGTTACTGACGCAACGCTCGCTCGCCGCGTGCGATGCCAACCACACCGCTGCGTGCCACCTCAATGATCTCGGTAATCTCACCGACCGCGCGAATAAAGGCATCTAACTTGTCACTGTCACCCGTCAACTGTACGGTGTAGAGCGAGTGCGTCACATCCACAATCTGACCACGGAAAATATCGGCGGTGCGTTTTACCTCCGCGCGGGCAAAGCCGCTGGCTTTCACCTTCACCAACGCCAGCTCGCGCTCAATATGATCGCTTTCAGTCACATTGCTTACTTTCAGCACATCAATCAGCTTGTGCAGGTGCTTTTCGATTTGCTCGCGGTCCGCGTCGCTCACCACCGAGGTGGTGATATTCAAGCGCGATAAGGTTGCGTCATCCGTCGGTGACACCGTGAGTGATTCAATGTTGTAGCCACGCTGAGAGAATAAGCCCACCACGCGCGACAAGGCACCTGGCTCGTTTTCCATTAAAACCGATACAATACTGCGCATTAGGTTCTCTCCGTTTTGCTCAACCACATTTCATTCATCGCCCCACCGCGTACCTGCATCGGATAAACGTGCTCGGTTTCATCAACATTGATATCGACAAAGACCAAGCGATCTTTCATCGCTAAGGCTGCCTCTAAGCCCGCTTCCAGCTCGGACGGATGATTGATGCGCATCCCCACATGACCATAGGCCTCAGTGATCGCAGCAAAGTCAGGCACCGAGTCCATATAAGAGTGCGAGTGGCGGCCTTGATAAATCATGTCCTGCCATTGTTTGACCATCCCGAGGAAACGGTTGTTGAGGTTGACGATCACCACCGGAATGTCGTATTGCAATGCCGTCGACAGCTCCTGAATGTTCATTTGAATACTGCCATCACCGGTGACACACACCACCTGCGCGTCCGGCAGCGCAAACTTCACCCCCATGGCGGCGGGTAGCCCAAAGCCCATGGTGCCCAAGCCGCCGGAGTTAATCCAACGACGTGGTTTATCAAACGGATAATAGAGTGCCGCAAACATTTGATGCTGGCCGACGTCTGAGGTCACATACGCCTCGCCATGGGTGAGGCGATACAAGGTTTCAATCACTTGCTGGGGTTTAATCCGCTCAGGATCAGCGACATATTGCAGACATTGGCGCTCACGCCAAATCTGAATATTGTGCCACCAGGTGCTGATCGCATCGCTGTCGTTATTGCCACCTTGCTCCACCAGCAATTTGAGCATGCTATTTAATACCGCATCCGCCGAGCCGACGATGGGAATATCTGCGGCCACGGTTTTAGAAATGCTGGAAGGATCCACATCAATGTGCATGATGGTGGCATCGGGACAGTATTTTTCTAGATTGTTGGTGGTACGATCGTCAAAACGAACACCAATACCAAAAATCAGATCGGCTTGGTGCATCGCCATGTTCGCTTCGTAGGTGCCATGCATACCCAGCATACCCAGCGCGTGATCATGGGTGCCGGGAAACGCCCCCAGGCCCATCAAGGTGCTAACGACGGGGATGTTTAGACTTTCTGACAACTGGCGAATTTGCTCGCCGCAGTCGGCCATGATGGCCCCACCACCGACGTATAGCACCGGCTTTTTCGCTGCCAGTAGCGCTTTTAAGCCACGTTTGATCTGACCTTTGTGCCCTGACGTGGTCGGGTTGTAAGAGCGCATACGCACACTATCAGGGTACTGATACGGATGCTTTTGCGCCGGATTCAGCATGTCTTTGGGGATATCCACCACCACAGGGCCGGGACGTCCTGTCGCGGCAAGATAAAAAGCTTTTTTTACAATATTGGGAATATCTTCGGCGCGCTGGACTAAAAAGCTGTGTTTGACCACCGGGCGGGAGATCCCCACCATGTCACACTCTTGGAAGGCATCATTACCAATCAGGCCGCTCATGACTTGGCCAGAAAACACCACCATGGGGATCGAGTCCATATACGCGGTGGCAATGCCGGTAATGGCATTGGTTGCCCCTGGGCCTGACGTGACCAGAACCACGCCCACTTCCCCCGTGGCACGCGCATAACCATCGGCCATGTGTACCGCGGCTTGTTCGTGGCGCACCAACACATGGTCGATATCACTTTTTTCGTGTAATGCGTCGTAAATATCCAGTACCGACCCGCCTGGATAGCCAAAAATATGTTTTACGCCTTGATCGATCATGGAGCGCACGATCATCTCGGCACCGGATAACATTTCCACTCTACGCCTCCCTGTTTGCATAGTTAGGACTTACTTTTAGCCTAATCCTGCCCCTTACTCTTGGATGTACTGGTGGTCACTCACCACGCGGACATCTGAACCAAATACTGGCGGTAAGGCGGCGTTAGATTGTCACTTGGCCTGCTTCGGATGAAGCTGCAATCAATGTAACGTTTTATTTGCAAAACTGTCTATTAGCTAATCAGTATTTACATTTTTAATCTAAATGTTGAGTGAATGTTGCTGGTTTACGCTGACCACGGGGGAGGAAATTGGAAACATCCACTATAAAATCGACACTTTGCCAGATTTGCTATTCAGGCGTGGGGAGGAAAAAGGGGGAAAAGGCATACAAATAACGAAAACAAAGGAAGATTCTCAGCCATGAGAAACCTTCCCCCGCTTTGATGCACCAGGACTAACGTTGATACATGGTGTCAATGTGATGTTGGTAACGTGAAAGGATCACTTTGCGGCGCAGTTTCATGGTCGGCGTGAGCTCGCCACTGTGCATGCAAAAGCCCTGTGGCAACAAGGTAAAGCGTTTGACTTGCTCAAATTTGGCCAATTCATGTTGTAAGCTCTGCAAACGCTTTTCAAACAAGGCTACCACATCGGCGTGTTTTAGCAGCTCTTTGCGATTTTGATATTCGATATTGGCCGCCCGCGCCCACTCTTCTAAGGCATCGAAGCAAGGCACAATCAAGGCCGATACAAAATGACGCGCCTCGGCCACCACCGCAATCTGATCGATAAAATGATCGCGCACCAAAGCGCCTTCCACCCGCTGTGGTGCGATGTACTTACCGCCTGAGGTTTTCATCAACTCTTTGATTCGGTCAGTGATAAATACGTTGCCCTTGGCATCAAGATACCCCGCATCGCCGGTTTTCAAAAAGCCATCCTCGGTAAAGGTGGCGGCAGTCGCATCAGGCTGATTAAAGTAACCCCGCATTACCATCGGCCCACGGACTTGAATTTCATCGTCCGTCCCAATTCGCACTTCTGCCCCTGGCATCGGATGGCCAATCGATTGGGGATCAAAGCGGGTATCGTCCCAGCAAGAAACCGTGGCGGTGGTTTCGGTCATGCCATAACCGAGCTTGACGTTAATGCCTATCGCGTGGAAAAACGCGCCGATATCAGGATCAAGACGCGCCCCACCGCACGGCATCAAACGCATCTTGCCACCTAGTAGCGCACGTAACTTACTGAGCACCAGCTTGTCGGCCAACGCCAATTGCCATTGCTGACACCAAGACGGAGACTGGCCAGTGCGTAATTGCGCAGCATGACGCTCACCTTGGCGCAGTGCCCATCGGAATAAATGCGGTTTGATCCCTGTGGCCCGACTGAGTTTGTCGTGGATAGCGCCATGGATTTTTTCATAAAAACGCGGTACCGCACACATTACCGTCGGTTTGACCTCGGCCAATGCATCACGCACCTGAAGCGGGTTGGAGAGATAGCAATTGACCGCCCCGCGGTGAAGGACGTAATAGCTCCATGCGCGCTCAAACACATGAGAAAGCGGCAAAAAGGCTAAAGAGACATCATCGGGGCTTAGTGCCAATACTTGATCGTGCACATCCAACTGCGCCGCCACATTGGCATAATCCAGCATCACGCCTTTCGGATCGCCCGTAGTACCGGAGGTATAAATCAAGGTGGTCAGATCGTCCATGCATCGTGCGTCAATGCGCGCGTCTAACTCGGCTTGATAGCCGCGATCGTCTTGCAATAGCCAGCTGGCCCAATCCCACACCTTGGGATGCGCGGGAACCGCCGTCTCTTGACTTAGGGCAACCACCCCTTTGACATTGGGGCAGTGTTTAAGGGCAGTAACCGCGCTCTCCAGTTGTTCGTCACCGGCAAAAATCCACTGCACGTCTGCATCATTGATAATGTGTGCGGCTTGCTGGGCGGTGCTAGTTGCGTAAATCGGCACAGGTACGGCGCGAATTTGCAACGCGGCATAGTCCAACATTGCCCATTTTTCGCTGTTCGGCGCAAAAATGGCGACGGTTTGCTGCACCTGACAGCCAGCGTTGAGTAAGCAGCGTGACAGCTGATCGATGCGTTCGCCTAGCTGGCGCCAACTAATGCTTATCCATTGCGTGTCTTGTTGGAAGCGGATTGCTTCGCGTTCATTTTGGGCGGCAATCTGATCGCGAATGCGCGTGACGATATGGTTTTGGGTGTTCACGGAGTCTCTCTTGGCTCGCCGTTTGGCGAACACATGTACGCTCAATAATGACAGCGAGTTTACCGAGCGCACCATCAAACTCAAGAGAAATTGAGTGAATGCTCTAGCAAAAATGTAAAAACGTGATTCAGCCTTGTGGAAACAGCTTATCGGCGCGCGCCGCACATCGCACTACCGAATCAAGCGTTGCAACCTGAGTGGGTGTGGATCCATGCGCATTGATGAGCGATTAAAGTCCAAAATCGACTCCTCAACCGTTTCTGGATAGTCAACCTGAGCCCATAGATGGTGAAACAGGCTACGTGTCTGACTTAACTCTCCTTTTACCAGCCACTCCGCCAATGCTTGAGCAACATCTGGGTACCCAATCGCGCCCACCGCCGGTGCCTGCAGCCATTCACGTACCGCGCTCGCATTCAAACTATCCATACTGTGTGCTAGCCCAAGCTGAGAAAGTGTTGCGACATTACTCAACTGTTCAAACTGACCAGACAATGGCTTTAAAAGGAGCTTTTTCCCTAAACTTAATGCCTCCGATGGAAGCTCAAATCCCCCATTTGCGATCACGCCCTGGCACTGATGCAGCGCCGTGTGAAAGCTTTCTTTGCCTAAGGGCATTAGCGTAAGGTTTTCACGTTGGTAGGGGGCATTAATCTCGGGGTGAAAGCAGATAAAAGGCTGGCTAAAGCGCAACAGCAGCTCACTGACTGCAGATAACGATTCAAAGGGGAGATACACCAGCACCGCCCTCTCCGCAGTGGACGATGCCACCGCTTTATCCACCGGAGTGGTATCAATAATCGGGGGTAAAATCGGTTGGTTAAAGTGATACCAATGCAAGCCAATGGCATAGTCGGTTGGCGCAAAATAACGCATGATAATGCGATTGATCAGCGTTTCCCCATGTTTGGGCACCGCGTGAGAAAACGCCGCTTGGTGGCTGATGGCCACCGATGGCACCCCTTGCCGGCGCGCCGCCCACGCACTGATGGGTTCAAAATCAGAGATAACCTTATCGTAGCCTGATACATCAAGCTGGCGAATATCGCGTCGTAGCTGTGTAAAACGATTGTGTCGCGCGGTGGCTAACATATCAATTTTGCCATCACGGCTGACAAAGCTCATGCCGGTAAACGTGCGATAGTCACCAAATGGCGCCATATCAAAATAACGCTCGGCTGGCCGCCCAGAAAAAACAAAATCGACCTCGACATCATATCCTGCTAAGGCACGAGCCATGGCGCGGGCTCGCGATATATGCCCGTTACCGGTTCCCTGAACACCGTATAAAAGCTTCATTAAATACCTGTTATTCCGTAAAGATCGAAAGTGATACTGTGTGCCAACGTCGCGCACAGCAGCCCTAACCCAGCGCCAACCACGATATCGCTCACAAAGTGCACGCCCAGTAACACGCGCGAAATACCGATTAGGCTGGCCCAGATGAACACCAAAAGGGTTAACGAAGGAAAAAAGGTGCTCAGCAATGAGGCCATGAGAAAAGCCGCGGCCGTGTGGCCTGATGGCATACTGTAAAGATCGGAAGGCGTGATAAAGGCAGGTAACTGCGAAGGACGTGCGCGCCGAAAGCTGCGTTTAAGTACCCAATAGATCGGGAGTTCGATGGCAAAAGCCGTCAATCCTGTGAGCAAAAACCAGAGCCCGACCGCCTCATGAAGCCACCATGCAGTAAAGCCAATCACCAGATAGAGTGGCCCGTCACCTGAACGGGAAACGGCACGGGCTATTTTCGCTGTGCCAGCGCTAAAGCGGTGAGATAAACACAGTGTCGACACCGTGTGGTCGAAGCGTTGAATCGCGGTAAAGCTTCTCATCCTGCCTCCCAATGCGGCGAGCTGATGGTTAAACTCTAGTCAGCCGGTATGACAGGTCGGTGACGTTATTGGGTCATCTCGATGAATTTACGTCGCCGCTTGAGCTCAGGTACGTTGGGACAAGTAAAAATAATGAAGACTGGACAAAGCCGCGCCAGAGCGCAGCACAAAAATCTAACTTTTAGTTTTAAAACCAGTTTAACTAACCAGTTTTTTACCGTTATATTGCGCAGAAAACGGGTTTTGTTTTTTTCAGATTGACGCTTTCCCCATCGCTCTGTTATTTCTGGTAACAGGATATTTACTGACGGACATCAGCATGACACTGTTTCACCTACGCCTCATCCTCCTCCTTATCGTGACCCAGTCGCGCGGGTAGGTTTTGGGCAGAAAACAGTGAATGCCAAATCTCAAAAACCCGCGCCAGACGCGGGTTTTTTTGTATCTAACGTCGCCAAAATAACATCAAGCGCCAATTAAAGAGCCCTTCAAAGCGGCCAAGCAAACACAACAGGGAGTCACCCATGAGCGAGAACAGCCAAGTCATTCTGTTTGATACCACCTTACGCGACGGCGAGCAGGCGCTGTCAGCAAGTTTAACCGTCAAAGAGAAATTGCAGATCGCCCAAGCCTTGGACCGCTTGAAGATAGACATTATTGAAGCCGGTTTTCCGGTCTCCTCACCGGGCGATTTTGAATCCGTGCGCACCATTGCCGAGCACATGCAACATGCACGTGTCTGTGCCTTGTCTCGCGCGGTTCCTAAAGACATAGATGTGGCCGCCGAATCCCTCAAAGCCGCTGACGCCTTTCGTATCCACACTTTTTTGTCCACCTCAACCATCCATGTCAAAGATAAGCTTCGCCGCAGCTACGATGACGTGGTCGAGATGGGGGTGCGCGCCGTTAAGCATGCACGCCAATACACGGACGATGTGGAGTTTTCCTGCGAAGATGCCGGGCGCACCCCAATAGATAACTTGTGCCGTATGGTCGAAGCGGCGATTGATGCCGGTGCGACCACCGTCAATATCCCAGATACGGTGGGTTACACAGTGCCGAGTGAATTCGGCGATATCATTGCGACCTTGTTTAACCGCGTGCCGAATATCGACAAAGCCGTGATCTCTGTCCATTGTCATGATGACTTAGGGATGTCGGTGGCCAACTCTATTGCCGCGGTTCAAGCCGGCGCTCGCCAAGTGGAAGGCACTATCAATGGCATCGGTGAACGTGCGGGGAACTGCGCGCTGGAAGAGATTGCGATGATCTTGAAAACCCGCGCTGACTTGTTAGGCGTAGAAACAGGATTGAACCACACCGAAATTGCCCGCACCAGCAAGTTAGTTAGTCAGCTTTGCAACATGCCAATCCAACCCAATAAAGCCGTGGTCGGTGCCAATGCCTTTAGCCACTCCTCCGGCATCCACCAAGATGGCATGCTGAAAAACAAAAACACCTACGAAATCATGACCCCAGAGTCGATTGGTTTGGGCAAAAAGGCGCTTAATCTGACCAGCCGTTCCGGCCGTGCCGCGGTGAAAAGCCACATGGATAACCTTGGCTACGACCAACAAGATTACGATTTAGACACCTTGTATCAATCTTTCTTGCAGCTGGCAGATCGTAAAGGTCAGGTGTTCGATTACGACTTAGAAGCCTTGATGTTCTTCAACAACCTCAAAGAAGAGGACGACTTCTACAAGCTGAACTATTTAGGCGTGCAATCCGGCAGCCTAATGGCGACCACCAGCATCAAGTTGCAATGTGGCGACGAAGAGAAACGCGAGGCGGCGATTGGTAACGGCCCCGTCGATGCCCTTTATCAGTGCATCTACCGCATTACCGGCTATGACATTGAACTGGATAAATTCGATCTGACCGCCAAAGGGGAAGGAGAAGATGGTCTCGGCCAAGCCGACATCATTGCTAACTACAAGGGCCGTAAATATCACGGCACCGGGGTGTCGACCGACATTATCGAAGCCTCCGGTGAGGCGCTACTGCATGTGATCAATGCCATTTATCGCGCCGACAAAATCGCCCAGATTAAGGAACAATCCCACTTAAAACAGGAGACAGTATAAACATGGCCAGCGCACATCAGATTGCTATTTTGCCCGGTGACGGTATCGGCCCCGAAGTCATGACGCAAGCCGAGAAGGTGCTTGATGCGGTTAGCGAGCGATTCTCACTCACCTTGGAGCGTCACCACTATCCTGTGGGCGGTGCCGCGATTGATGCCCATGGCTCGCCGCTGCCCGCACACACCTTGGCTGGGTGTGAAAAAGCCGATGCAATTTTATTTGGTTCAGTGGGCGGCCCAAAGTGGGAGCATTTACCGCCAACCGAGCAACCGGAGCGCGGTGCCTTGCTGCCATTGCGCAAACACTTTGGGCTGTTTTGTAACTTGCGTCCGGCACAAATCCACACTGGTCTCGAAGGCTTTTGCCCGCTGCGCGCCGACATTGCCGACAAAGGCTTTAACATCGTGGTGGTGCGAGAGCTAACCGGTGGGATTTACTTTGGTGAGCCCAAAGGACGTGAAGGTGAAGGCCGCGAGGAAAAAGCGTTTGATACGGAAGTTTATCATCGCTATGAAATTGAGCGTATCGCCCGCATTGCCTTCCAATCGGCTCAGTTGCGTAATAAGCAAGTGTGCTCAATCGATAAAGCCAATGTGTTGCAAAGCTCAATGCTATGGCGTGAAGTGGTGGAAGAGGTGGCCAAAGACTATCCGGATGTCCACTTGAGCCATATGTATATCGACAACGCCACCATGCAGCTGATTAAAGACCCGTCGCAATTTGATGTGATGCTGTGCTCGAATATTTTCGGTGACATCATCTCCGATGAGTGCGCAATGATCACCGGCTCAATGGGCATGCTGCCATCTGCGAGCTTGAACGCGAGTAAATTTGGTTTGTATGAGCCCGCCGGCGGCTCTGCCCCCGATATTGCGGGTAAAAATATCGCCAACCCAGTGGCGCAAATTCTCTCCGCCGCGCTAATGTTACGCTACTCGTTAGGCGAAGAAGACGCGGCCTGTGCGATTGAGCATGCGGTCAGCCAAGCACTGGCGGCCGGTGAGCTGACCGCTGATCTGGCGGGCAACCATCCTGCCCTCAGTACCGAACAAATGGGCGATCGTATCGCCGCCTATATCCGCCAAGGCGCAGAATAATTACCCGTAAGGATACGAGCTATGTCGAATGCAAACACCCAGCAAGGCGCCAAGACCTTGTACGAAAAAATTCATCAAGCCCATATTGTCACTGAGCAGCCCGGCGAAGCGCCGCTGCTGTATATCGACCGCCACTTGGTGCACGAAGTGACCTCACCACAAGCCTTTGATGGCCTGCGGGAAAAAGGGCGTCCGGTACGCCAAGTGAGTAAAACCTTCGCCACCATGGATCACAATGTCTCCACCGAAACCAAAGACATTAACGCGTCAGGAGAAATGGCGCGTATCCAAATGGAAACACTGGCCAAAAACTGCGAAGAGTTCGGTGTCACCCTGTATGACTTGAATCACCCTTACCAAGGCATTGTGCATGTGATGGGCCCCGAACTTGGTATTACCCTGCCCGGCACCACCATCGTCTGTGGTGACTCCCACACCGCAACCCACGGCGCTTTTGGTGCACTGGCCTTTGGCATTGGTACCTCTGAAGTCGAGCACGTGCTGGCCACCCAAACGCTCAAGCAATCCCGCGCCCGCACGATGAAAATTGAAGTCACGGGCAAAACCGCCCCCGGGATCACTGCCAAAGATATTGTCCTAGCCATTATTGGCAAGGTCGGTCATGCCGGCGGCACCGGACATGTGGTGGAGTTTTGCGGGGACGCAATCACCGACTTGTCGATGGAAGGGAGAATGACGGTGTGCAACATGGCAATCGAATTAGGCGCCAAAGCTGGCCTGATCGCCCCGGATGACACCACCTTTGCCTATTTAAAAGACAAGAAATTTGCCCCGAAAGGCGAGCAATGGCAGCAAGCCGTTGCGTATTGGCAAACCTTGCACTCGGATGCCGATGCGCAGTTTGATCGCGTGGTCACCCTCGATGGCAGTCAAATTCACCATCAAGTGACCTGGGGCACCAACCCCGGCCAAGTGGTCAGTGTGCATGATACCGTGCCTGTTCCAGAGACAATGAACGATCCGATTGAACGTCACTCGGCAGAACGCGCATTAAAATATATGGGGCTGACACCCGGCCAAGCCATCAACCAAATCCGTATCGATAAAGTCTTTATCGGCTCTTGTACCAACTCACGGATTGAAGACATGCGTGCGGCCGCTGCGGTTGCCAAAGGGCGATGTGTGGCAGAGGGCGTGCATGCCATGGTGGTGCCAGGCTCCGAGCAAGTGCGGGCACAGGCGGAGAAAGAAGGGCTGGATGTCATTTTCCGTGACGCTGGCTTTGAATGGCGCTTGCCCGGCTGCTCAATGTGTTTGGCGATGAATAATGATCGCTTAGGCCCCAAAGAGCGCTGCGCCTCCACCAGTAACCGCAACTTTGAAGGGCGTCAAGGCCGTGAAGGCCGCACCCACTTGGTCAGCCCAGCCATGGCCGCAGCGGCGGCGATTGCGGGCCATTTTGTCGACGTTAACCAAATATAAGGAGGCCTTATGTCAGGCATACACACTCATACCGGCATTGTTGCCCCGTTGGATGCGGCAAACGTCGATACCGATGCGATCATTCCTAAGCAGTTTTTGCAAAAAGTCACCCGCACCGGCTTTGGGCAGCACCTGTTTCACGATTGGCGCTTTTTAGACGATGCGGGCCAGCAACCGAACCCCGAGTTCGTGCTTAACCAAGCACGTTACCAAGGCGCGAGCGTCTTGCTCACCCGCGAGAATTTTGGCTGTGGCTCATCCCGCGAGCATGCGCCTTGGGCGCTGGATGATTACGGGTTTAAAGTGATTATCGCCCCCAGTTTTGCCGATATTTTCTATGGCAACTGCATCAACAACCAAATGGTGCCGGTGACCCTTGAAGAAGGCCAAATCGATGCTTTATTTACGTATGTGGCGGAAAATGAAGGCGCGACTGTAACGCTAGATTTGCCCGCCCAAACCATTCGAGCCGGTGAACACTGCTTTGCCTTCCAGATGGATGATTTTCGCCGTCATTGCCTGTTGGAAGGGTTAGATAGCATCGGTCTGACGTTGCAGCACGAATCCGATATCTCACGCTTTGAAAAACAAATACCAGACTTTTTGGTGTAATACGCCCTCCAAGAACGCCAATAAGCGCGGTGTTACCCGTACTTATTGGCGCTTCAACCCATTTTTCCATCCTCAATGAAACCAACCGCTGACTCGCTTGGTCTAGTCTCAAAGAAGGTTTGATCGCATTAAGGACTGGCAATGCAAAAACATTTGATAATTCTGCTCTGGTTAGTGTTTCCGCTCATCAGTCAAGCCGCGCCCAAAGCGGATTACTGGGCAATGTGGGATGCCCATAACCCTGACAGCCAAGCCACGTTTACCCATCACAGCTGGCAAGTATTACTGGATAAGTATTTGCAATCTCAGGGGCAGCACACCTTATTTAACTATGCCGCGGTCACGGATAACGACAAAGCAACCCTCGACCATTACATTGACATGCTCACCGCGCGCGACCCACGTACCCTGACCAAAGACGAGCAATACGCGTATTGGGTTAACCTCTATAATGCGGTCACGGTAAAACTGATTATCGCCGAGTACCCGGTCCGTTCCATCACCAAACTCGGTGGGCTATTTAGCTTTGGCCCTTGGGATGATGAAGTGGTTACCGTCGCTGGCGAGCCGCTCGCTTTAAACGATATCGAACACCGGATTTTACGCCCGCTTTGGCAAGATCCGCGTACCCACTATGCGGTCAACTGTGCCAGCCTTGGCTGCCCTAATCTTCAGCCACAAGCCTTTCAAGCAAGTGCACTTGATGCACAGCTCGAGCACGCCGCCTATACCTTCATTAACAGTGATAAAGGCGTGAGTCAGCAAGGGGGAAAATGGCAACTTTCCTCAATTTATGAATGGTTTGAAGCTGACTTTGGTGGCGATAAGCAAGGCGTGATCGCTCACATAAACCAGTATCGCGATATTCCATTGCCACAAGAGGCAACATTGGAATACGACTACAACTGGGACCTTAACCAACTCGGCAACTAAAAGGCTTGGTTAACCCTAAGCCAATCAGTACAATACCACCGTACTCATTGGGGAGCCTCACGGCTGAGATTGCGCACTGCGCTAGACCCATCGAACCTGATCCAGCTAACACTGGCGTAGGGATTGAGACTTGATGTTGCCATCAACTTGCCTCAACACCCACGCCCAACTTAGGAGCGTGCTGTGAAAGTTTTTACCTCTGTTCTCACTCTGGTTTCTTTATCGCTATTATCACTCGGCGCCCGCGCCGCGGACCCGCTTACTGTCTATACCTATGACTCCTTTATTGCTGAATGGGGGCCGGGGCCTAAAATTAAAGCGAAATTTGAACAGCAATGCGATTGCCAGCTTGAGTTTGTGTCTCTCGACGATGGGGCCGCCTTACTTAATCGCCTGCGCATTGAAGGAGAAACCACCCAAGCCGATATCGTACTCGGTATGGATACCAACTTAATGAAAGAAGCCGAGCGCAGTGGGATTGTTGCCGAGCACGCGGTCAATACCGAGCGCCTGCAAGTGCCTGGCGGGTGGGATAACAAATACTTTATCCCTTACGATTACGGCTATTTTGCCTTTGTGTATGACACTACTCGTTTGCTCGACCCACCCAAAAGCCTCAAAGCCTTGATTGAGGAGCGCGATGACATCAGTGTGATTTACCAAGATCCGCGCGTATCAACGGTCGGCCAGGGGCTAATGCTTTGGATCCAAAAAGTGTACGGCGATAATAATCAACAAGCATGGCGCGATCTTGCCGATAACACGATCACTGTGACCAAAGGCTGGACCGAAGCTTACAACATGTTCCTCAATAAAGAAGCGGACATGGTGCTCTCTTACACCACCTCGCCGGCTTACCACTTAGTGGCCGATGAAGACGATCGCTTTGCCGCCGCCATGTTTGAAGAGGGGCACTATATGCAAATCGAAGTCGCCGCTAAATCAGCCTATACCGATCAGCCGGAACGTGCGGATGCGTTTTTACAATTTATGCTCAGTGATGCGGCACAGTCGGTGATCCCAACCACTCAGTGGATGTATCCGGTCACCGATGTCAACTTGCCTGATGCCTTCTACACCTTGGACAAACCGCAAGAGAGCTTGCTGTATCAGCCTGATGAAGTGATGGGCAATCGCCAGCAATGGGTGCGTGACTGGCAAACCGCGCTGGTTGAATAGCCAAGATGCTCAACCCTTCTCGAACCTGGCCGGGCAGTATTGCGGCCAGCTTGGTCGTGGCTTTGATTGGCAGCGCACTCTGGGCGTTATTCTCTCACAGCCACGATTTGTCACTTGCCTCCTTATGGCAAGATACCTACTTGCGTCATGTCACCTACTTTAGTTTTAAACAGGCCGCGTTATCCGTTGTACTTAGCGTTGGGCTAGCAGTGCCAGTCGCTCATGCGCTGTCTCGCCGACAATTTCCAGCAAAGGCATGGCTGCTGAAGTTATTCGCCATGACCTTGGTGCTGCCGGTCTTGGTGGGAGTATTTGGACTGGTTGCTATCTATGGCCGTAGTGGCTGGATTGCACAAGCTTTCGCGCACTTCGATGCGGCTATGCCGTTTTCTATTTATGGCTTAAGTGGCATTTTACTCGCCCATGTGTTTTTTAATCTCCCTTTTTCCGCCCAATTAATGGTGCAAGCCTTAGAGGGGATCCCAGCGGATCAACGCCGTCTTGCTACCCAGCTAGGGCTCAAAGGCTGGCAACGTTTTAAGCACCTAGAATGGCCGTATCTACGCCAAAGTTTGCCTCATATCGTGGGGCTAGTATTTATGTTGTGCTTTACCAGCTTCGCGACTGTCATGGCACTGGGCGGCGGGCCGAAAGCGACGACCATCGAGCTGGCCATTTACCAAGCCATTCATTTTGATTTCGATTTACAAACGGGTGCTGTCCTCGCGCTGTGGCAAATGCTGCTATGCGGGGCCATCGCATTTACCGTGCAAACCTTGACGCGCCCGCTGCCGAGCACACCCAGTGAAGTGCTGCCGCTGCCTGCGTCTTTGGATAGCCGTGCGGCCAAGTGTTGGGATGGCCTTTGGATTGGCCTCGTTTTGCTACTGGTGTTACCGCCACTGGGCGTGGTGATTGCACGCGGGTTGAACCCCAGCGCATTAGCGGTGCTCGGCGATAGCGCATTGTGGCAAGCAACTCTGCACTCGCTGTTCATTGCCACGGGCGCCACCACCTTTGCTTTTGTGTTAGCGGTGGCGGTGATCTTAGCCAGTCGGCACTGGCGCTTACATGGACGAAAAAAACAGGCGGATGGGATAGAAACGCTCGGTGCCATCATCCTGGTAGTGCCAAGTATCGTGCTCAGTACCGGGCTTTTTTTGCTGTTTCGCCAGTTTAGTAACGTATTCAGCTTAGCGCTGTGGCTGGTAATGACCGTGAACGCCCTAATGGCGCTGCCTTATCTTATCAAGGTCTTGAGTGCCCCCGCCTTCCAGCTCGCTCAGTCATACCATAACTTGTGCGCCACCTTAGGCGTCAGAGGCATCACGCGTTTACGTCTGATTGAGTGGGACTGTTTACGTGCACCTATTGCGCGCGGTGTCGCGGTGAGTTTTGTGTTATCCATGGGCGATCTCAGTGCCATCTCCTTATTTGGTAGTCAAAACTTTCAAACCCTGCCCCTGTATTTGTTTCGCTTAATGGGCAGTTACCAAATGGAAGCGGGCGCCGCCGCGGCGATGCTGTTACTGCTCACCAGCTTGGGGTGTTATGCCCTACTGACGCGCCTTATCCAATGGAGACACGCATGTTAACGATTTCCGATGTTCAGTATAGTTACCAACAAGATTGGATGACCTTTGATGCCCATATCGCCCCTGGAGAGATTGTGGCCGTGCTCGGGCCCAGCGGGGCAGGCAAAAGCACCTTACTATCACTGATTGCCGGGTTGATTGCCCCTGATAGTGGCGAGATTACTATTGATGGTAAGCCAGTGACAACAACCCCCGCCCACCAGCGGCCACTGTCTATCTTGTTCCAAGAGCATAATGTCTTTACCCATTTGTCGGTGTTCGACAATATGGCGATTGGCTTATCACCATCACTGAAACTCACCGCTACCCAGCGGGAAAACATTGAACAGGCAGCGCAATCGGTCGGCTTAAGCGACTATCTCTCTCGCCTGCCCGGCCAATTGTCAGGCGGGCAACGACAACGTATCGCACTGGGTAGAAGCATCGCACGCAACCAACCTTTATTGCTGCTCGATGAGCCCTTCTCCGCACTCGATCCCGCGCTAAAAAAAGACATGCTGATGCTAGTTAAGCGTACCGCCCAAGCGCAAGGCACTACCGTGGTGATGGTCACCCACCACCCTGAAGATGCTCAAGCCATTGCCTCTCAGTTTCTTTATCTCGATGATGGAAAAGTCTGTCTTCACCGTCCGGTTGAGGTGCTCAATCATCCACCCGCGATGATGCAAGGTTACATGGGCACCGCTGACGATTCGTTCCGGGTGGCATCCCCCTGATAGGCTTCTATACTAAGGAAAACACGGAAGAATCCAAGGAGGCGCCTTGTGGCCGCCAGCAGCATCCAGATCCTCGACTCGATTGTCGACTTTACCGCTAAAACGGAAGTCGATGCGATTACTAAAAGCTTGCTGACCTCAATTACCGAGCTTACCCCAGTGAGTGAAGTGGTGCTGCTTGATTACTGCGCCGATATGCAGCCTGCCTTCACGGTATTAGGCACCAATGACAACAGCGCTTTTCAGCAAGAGAACATCCATCAAATTGACGCGCTGCTTGCAGAATGCCTAGCGACACAAGCGGTGACTCAACACCATACCAATGATCATGTATTGATTGCTGTCCCCATTTATTACGAGAAAGAAGAAGGTGTGAACGGTGTTTTATGCGGCCGCGCCACAGATCTCAGCCAGGAACAACGTGCTCTAGTGGCAGGATTGACGCGTATTTACGAGAACTATCAGCAGATTATCATGGCCAGCGAGCGTGACAGTTTCACCAGCTTATTTAATCGCAAAGTCCTCTCTAAAAAGCTGGATCTTATTTGTGATCGCCTAGCACAAAGCGAGGCGACATCAGATAGTGACTCCGACAGCTCGCTCTCACCTTGGGTGTGTATTTTCGATGTTGATCACTTTAAGCAAATCAATGATAACTTTGGTCATGTATTTGGTGACGAGGTCATCTTGTTACTGGCTTCATTGATGCGCCAGACCTTCTCGTCACAAGACACCTTGTTCCGGTATGGCGGCGATGAATTTGTGGTGCTGTTTCAGCCCTGCTCGCGGGCGATGGCAGAGCAAAAAGCCAACACCTTTATTGCTAATGTCAACGCTCGAGATTTTGGTGCCGCTCAGACCGTGACTATTTCCATGGGCGCGACACGAATTGAACGTGGACAACTCAGTACCAGCTCCATCTTAGGCAATGCGGATCAAGCGCTCTATCACGCCAAACAAAACGGCCGTAACCAAGTCGCTTTTTATGATGACTTACTACAATCTGGGGTGATAAAAACCTTTGTCGCCGAGGACGATGTTGAATTGTTTTAGCTCATGGAGAAAGGTGGCGGCTTGATGACCACCACCTGATATCCACTACAAATTCTCTTCGGCAAATTCAGCCAACCGACTACGCACCACGCCATTGAGGTATACGCACGCACTGCCTTCAAAGTTTTTAAACCGCTCGACAATGTAAGTCAGCCCTGATGTCACTGGGGTTAAATACGAAGAATCAATTTGCGCTAAGTTCCCCGAGCACACCAGCTTAGTACCCTCCCCACATCGAGTGATAATGGTTTTAAGCTGAGAGGCAGTCAGGTTTTGGCACTCATCCAAAATGACAAACGCGTTTTGAATCGAACGACCACGCATAAAGTTAATCGATTTAAACTGTAGATTGGCTTTCTCCATGATATACCGCATCGAACCATCAGTGCACTCGTCATGCATGTGCAACGCTTCTAGCGTGTCGGTGACGGCCCCAAGCCAAGGCAACATTTTCTCTTCTTCAGTGCCCGGTAAAAAGCCGATCGACTCGCCAATATCTGGGGTATTGCGGGTCACGATAATCTTGTCATACATCCCTTTTTCGACCACTTGTTCAAGGGCTGCTGCCATCGCCAGAATGGTTTTACCACAGCCCGCCGGACCGGTGAGGATCGCCAAGTCAATGCTCGGATCCAGCAACGCATCCATTGCCATGCCTTGGTAGATATTTTTCGGTTTCACATCCCACGCGGCGCGATGCATCAATCGCTCTCGGCTCAGATCTTTAATCACCGCTTTATCGCCATCAATGGCTTGCACTCGCGCAGCAAAATCGTCACTGTCATCCAACAGGTATTGATTAACAAACGGGGTATCGAGGAGCTCTGACGGCAACGTATGTAAGGTCTCTGTGCCATAGGCTTGGCTATTGCACTCCCCCACTTTATCCCAAAAGCTACCTTCAAATTGGTGGAAACCCTTGGTCAACAATCGTACATCATCAATCAACTGGTCGGTGCGATAATCCTCCACATGCATCACCCCCGCCCCTTTAGCGCGCAGACGCATATTGATGTCTTTGGTCACCAACACCACTTTACGTGGCGAGCGTTTGGTTTGTAGATATAACACCGCATTGAGTATTCGGTTATCACCCGCTTTATCCGCGAAGGCATGGACCGTTTCTTTGATCTCAAAATCAGCGAGAATCGATACCGTGCCAGTGGCATCCCCTTTGCCAACGGCAATACCCTCGCCAATTTCGTCAGGAGTAGCCTCTTTAAAAATATCTTCCAAGGCGCGGATCGCCACACGCGCATCCCGTGAGACATCACGCTTGCTGTCTTTGATGCGGTCAAGTTCTTCGAGGACAGTCATGGGGATCACGACATCGTGTTCTTGGAAAGAGTAAATCGAGAAAGGCTCGTGGAGGAGAATATTAGTATCAAGTACAAACAGCTTCCGGTCGGCGTCGCCCATAGGCACCTCCTGTGTCGGCAGTTCACTGTCGGTGACAGCGCTTAAAATAAGCGTAGACCTGGCCGTTGGGATGCGCCCAACTTGTTTTACTGCGCCAGCTCACGCTTTTATCTTTGCCGCCCATTAATGACGTTTGTATGTCAGCGTGACCTTTGATGCGATTCGTTGAGTTTCATCGTGACCCTCCTCACAAGTTCGAGTACTATTGGCGGCCAATTTTTTCAGTGCCACACTGAATAGCAGAGTATTTAAACGACGCTGTATTGAATGGCGTCGCGTCTTTCGACAATCGAGTTAATTCAGAGGTTTTCCCCTATGTCATTTGCGCTTGGACAACGTTGGATCAGTGATACGGAACATGATCTTGGACTCGGCACTGTGGTGTCCGTTGATGGCCGTACCGTGACCCTAATGTTTCCTGCTAGTGATGAAACACGGCTGTACGCCAGCCATGATGCGCCCGTGACTCGGGTGATGTTCAATCCCGGCGATGAGGTGGAAAGTCACGAAGGCTGGACCATGACCGTCTCACGCGTTGAGGAAAACGATGGGGTATTAACCTATTACGGCCAGCGTTCCGACACAGGGGAAGATGAGGTCGCACTGCGTGAGATCTTACTCAGCCACCAAATTCGCTTTAACAAGCCGCAAGACAAACTGTTTGCAGGCCAACTCGATCGTATGGACCGTTTTGCCCTGCGTTATCGCGCCCTGACCAACCAATATCAGCAATTGCGCAGCCCGCTACGCGGCTTAACTGGTATGCGTGCTGGCCTGATCCCCCATCAGCTTTATATTGCCCATGAAGTCGGTCGTCGTCATGCTCCACGCGTGCTGCTCGCCGACGAAGTGGGGTTGGGGAAAACCATTGAGGCAGGAATGATTATCCACCAGCAGGTGCTGGCTGGCCGTGCGGAACGTGTGCTGATTGTGGTACCCGAAACCCTGCAGCACCAGTGGCTGGTGGAGATGATGCGCCGCTTTAATCTGCATTTCTCCATTTTCGATGAAGAGCGCTGTGTCGAGGCTTTTGCCGACGCCCCCAACCCCTTTGATACCCAACAGTTGGTATTGTGCTCACTCGAGTTTCTGCGCAAAAACCGCCGCCGGGTGGAACAAGTCTGTGATACCCACTGGGATCTACTGGTGGTTGACGAAGCCCATCACTTAACTTGGACGCCGGAGGCACCGAGTCGAGAATATCAAATCGTTGAGAGCATTGCCGAACATACGCCGGGCGTGTTGCTACTTACCGCCACGCCAGAGCAACTGGGCCAACAAAGCCATTTTGCTCGCTTGCGCCTGCTCGACCCCGACCGTTTCTATGATTACGACGTCTTTGTCGAAGAAGCACAACAATACGCGCCCGTGGCTGAGGCCGTTGAGGCGCTGCTGAGTGATACCCCACTGACCGACGCGGCACAAGCTGGGATACGTCAGCTATTGCAACACGAAGATCTGTCAGCACGTTTAGCCCAAGTGCACAGTGATAACGCAGAAGAGAACGCTCAGGCGCGCCAACAATTGATTGATGATCTTATGGACCGTCACGGCACCGGGCGTGTGTTATTTCGCAATACCCGAGCGGCAATCAGTGGCTTCCCCAGCCGCCAACTGCGTATGCACCCACTCGCGCTACCCAGTCAATATCAAACTGCCATGCGAGTCGCTGGCATGATGGGTAGCACCGGCTCAAGCGAACAAAAGGCCGTGCAAAACCTATACCCAGAAGATATCTATCAACAGTTTGAAGGGGATAGCGCGAGCTGGTGGGGCTTTGATCCACGTATTGACTGGCTGCTGGATTACTTAAAGGCCCATCGCAGCGAGAAGGTGCTGATTATTTGCTCGCGGGCGCAAACCGCACTGACTCTGGAGCAAGCACTGCGTGAGCGCGAAGGCATTCGCGGTACCGTATTCCATGAAGGCATGTCGATTGTCGAGCGTGACAAAGCCGCGGCTTACTTTGCCCAAGAGGACGGGGGCGCCCAGGTCTTGATCTGCTCAGAAATTGGCTCTGAGGGGCGCAACTTCCAATTTGCTCATCAGCTGGTAATGTTCGACTTACCGATGAATCCCGACTTACTCGAGCAGCGTATTGGCCGCCTTGACCGTATTGGCCAGACGCAAGATATTGCCATTCATGTCCCGTACCTTGAAGGCACCGCGCAAACCATTTTGGCACGCTGGTATCACGAAGGCTTGGACGCGTTTGAAGATACTTGCCCCACGGGCCGAGCGGTGTTTGAACAATACGGCGAGACCCTCCTGGCCTTGTTGGCCGCCAACCAACAAGATGATGCGCTGACGACCCTTATTCACGACAGTGCCACCATGAACCAACGGCTAAAAGCGGAAATGGAGCAAGGCCGCGATAAACTGCTAGAAATGCACTCTCACGGTGGGGAAGCCGCCAACCAACTGGCAAACACCATTGCTGAGCAGGATGGTGATACCAACTTAGTCACCTTTACCTTGGGGCTGTTTGATACTATCGGTGTCAATCAAGATGACAAAGGAGAAAATGCCTTGGTGGTCAAACCGTCTGAACACATGATGGTGCCCAGCTACCCAGGGCTACCTGCCGACGGCTGTACCATCACCTTTGACCGCGATACCGCATTGAGTCGCGAAGATGTCCAGTTTGTGTCTTGGGAGCACCCCATTGTTCGAGGCGGCATTGATTTGCTGCTGAGCGAAAACATCGGCACCACCGCGGTATCACTGCTTAAAAACAAGTCACTGCCGGTCGGCACGCTGTTTGTCGAGCTTATCTACACCATTGACGCCCAAGCTCCGAAATCGAGCGGTATCCACCGCTTTTTACCGCAAACACCCGTGCGACTGTTACTTGATGCCAATGGCAATGATCGGTCCGCCAACGTCGAGTTTGAAAGCTTCCATCGTCAACTGAGCCCTGTTAACCGTCACCTCGGCAGTAAAATGGTCAACTCAGTACAAAGCCAGATCCACAAGCTGATTGAGAGCAGTGAGCCACTGGCAGAAAAAGCCCTCGGTGAGATCCAAGCCCGGGCGCTCCAAGAAATGGAAACCGAGCTCCAACAAGCCTTAGCGCGTTTAGAGGCGCTGAAAACGGTCAATCCGAATATTCGTGATGATGAGCTAGACGCATTACGCGAGCAGATAAGCACCTTGTCGCACCATATTCAGCACGCACAAATTGAACTCGATGCGCTGCGCCTTGTTGTGGTTAGCCACCAATAAACCAAAGTGAGACGGGGCCCGGCGGCCCCGATAAACCCTATGGCAATGACTGAATACCATCCACCGACAGACCCTTGGTTAGACATCCTCTATCAAGATGCGGATCTGGTGGTGATCAACAAACCCAGTGGTCTGCTGGCCAACCCTGGTCGCAATCCCGAGCATTACGACAGCGCATGGTCGCGCGTGAAAGCCGCGTTTCCCTCCGCCGAGCTGGTTCACCGCTTAGACATGTCCACCTCAGGGGTGATGGCCTTTGCCGCCCATAAAGAAGCAGAGCGCAACCTTAAAGCGCAGTTTCGCGACCGCGTCCCCACCAAACTCTATTATGCGGAAGTGTGGGGACAACCCGACAGCCATGACGGCATCATTGACTTGCCGCTGATTTGTGACTGGCCCAACCGCCCGCGTCAGAAAGTGTGCTTTGAACATGGCAAGCCATCACAAACCCACTACCGTTGCTTGCAAGCCTCATCACCTACCTGCTTGATGGCCCTGTACCCGTTGACGGGACGCTCGCACCAACTGCGTGTGCATATGCAGTCTATAGGGCACAGCATTGTCGGCGATGAGTTTTATGCCTGCCCGGACGCGCTCGCCTATACCCATCGACTGCACCTCCATGCTGCCGAGCTCAGCCTGCTGCATCCGGCCACCGGTGAAACGCTCCATTTTCAGGCTCCCTGTGATTTTTACCCCACAATGCCCGACAACCGCTTGGCCAATGAGTATCAATTGGCCGTACCACTTGCGAGCACAACGACGGATTCACAGGCCAGCTAGCTGAAACCATTGCACAACATCGCGATATCTCGCACCCTAGAGCCATGGATTGAGACTCGGAGATCAACATGGCTCAGCACGACCCCGTCAATATCGTCTTTCTCGACCGCAACACTATCCCAGCGCATATTGTCCTGCCCACGCCCCAGTATCCACATCACTGGCAAGCCTACGGTGAAACGCAACCCAGCGATGTGATCGCGCGCTTACAAGACGCTGATATCGCCATTACCAACAAGGTGGTGATCGATGAGACGGTGCTTACCGCCTGCCCGAAACTCAAACTGATTGCGGTGGCCGCAACAGGGGTAAACAATGTCGACTTGGCGGCCTGCCAAGCGCATGGTGTACAAGTATGCAATGTGCAAGGCTATGCCACTCAGTCGGTGCCTGAGCATGTCATTGCCATGATTTTTGCCCTCAAGCGCCAGCTCCTCGGCTATCACCAAGATGTCCAAAATGGCGAATGGCAAAAGCAAGGACAGTTCTGCTTTTTCACCCACCCTATTGGCAGTGTGGCCGGCAGTACATTGGGGATCATTGGAAAAGGTGCATTGGGCGAGGCCGTCGCACAACTTGCGCGCGCAGTAGGAATGAAGGTGGTTTTCGCCGAGCACCGTGGTGCACAGGCATGCCGGCTTGGTTATCTGCCTTTTGAACACGTGCTATGCCAAGCAGATGTGCTCTCCTTACATTGCCCACTCACCGATAACACCCATCATCTTATCGACCAAGACACGCTGGCGTTGATGCCAGAGAATGCCATATTGATCAACACCGGACGTGGCGGCTTAGTCAACGAGACCGCGCTGCTACACGCGCTAGAAACGGGTCAAATTGGCGGTGCTGGATTGGATGTACTGAGTGAAGAGCCGGCACCTAACACTCACCCGCTGATCGCCGCATCATTGCCTAACCTGCTGGTCACCCCTCATATCGCATGGGGCGCAGATGAAGCGGTTAACCGTCTCGCCAACCAACTGGTGGATAACATTGATGGCTTTTTAAGCGGATCGCCGCAACATACACTGGTTGACTAACGCACAAGCCCGCTACATATCGCGGGCTTTTTTCACCACATCGTAGGCTTTTTGGATCTCTTGCGCCTTTTCTTTGGCAAGCTCCATCATTTCTGGCGGCAAGCCTTTTGCCATCAATTTATCGGGATGATGCTCATTCATCAGCTTACGGTAGGCTTTTTTCACCTCCTGAGAGGAAGCCGACGCATCAACACCCAGCACATCATAGGCATCATCAATCTCACTTTGCCGTGGTGGTGCGCCCGGCCCATCGGTTTGATGCTGCCAGCCGCCTTGATAACCTTGGCTAAAGCGAAACGCGGCTTCTTGCATCCGTAACCGTTGCTCCAGTTGCTGCGGCGAAAAACCCAGTTTCTCAGCAATCACATAGAGTAGTTCGCGCTCTTTAGGATGTAGCTCGCCGTCAGCAAACGCCGCTTGTATTTGCATTTCCAGAAAGACACGCGACAAATCACGCTGCCCTTGGCTCAAAGCACGAATGCCGTTGAGGGTTTCATCCAGCGGAAAATCACTGTCTTTCCCCTCACGGAATGCCTGCTGAGCCAACTGCCTGGCTTCACCTTGCAGCTGCATTCTGTCCATAAATAAGCTGGCGAGACGAATTTCATCCTGTGTCACCTGCCCTTTGGCTTTGGCGATATGTCCCATCACGGCAAAGGTACCGTGAAAAAAAACACGTTGTGCTTGTGGGCCTTGGGCACCAAAACCGCCGAAACGCGCGCGCTGTTTCGCTTTATCAAACTGATGACCCAAGAAAAGGCCAAGAAGAAAACCGATTGGGCCTCCCAACAATGTGCCGAGAATTGCACCAATTACCTTGCCATTTAGTCGCATGCCATGGTCTCATTGCTAGTTTCACACCCTGAACATTTACAGGTGATGCCGGGCGTAAATTGATTTATGATAATCGCATTTTGCAGCCAAAGCATACTGATGCGTTGCCTTCGTGTACACCACGCAATCAGATAAAACAGGAATGTCTTCTTCAATGTCACCGACTGCACGTAGCTTTTTAGCCACCATGATTAGCCTGGCGCTTTATGGCCCAGCCCTTGTTTTTGCTAATGCGGAATCATCCAACGAACCTTGTCCTGATAGCGAGGCGCGCTGTATTCCAGCAAGTGAGCAAACCCAAGATGTGAACAATGCGCCTATTCGCGTGGTGGCCGATCGCGCGGAAGCGCAAACCAATGAAAAAGCCATCTACAACGGTAATGTCGAGGTGACCCAAGGTCATCGTAAAATGACGGCAGATACCGCGACCTTGCGCGATCCAGAACGGATCGTCACCGCTCAAGGTGATGTGGTGTTCAATGACGGCCAGATGATGGTGACATCGGACTATTTACAAGCCAATTTAGAAAACGAAGACACCACACTCAATAATGCGCAGTACAAGATGCTGTGTACGCCAGGGCGAGGGGAAGCCAAGCGGGTATTTAAAAACGGTACCACCTTCTATGAGCTGGAAGATGGCACCTATACCACCTGCCCGGACGAAGACAAAAGCTGGCGCTTTTCTGCCTCGAAAATAGAAAAAGAAGACAGTAGCTTATTTGCTGACCTTTATCACCCTCGGTTTGAGGTGATGAATGTGCCGATCTTTTATCTGCCATACCTGCGGGTACCCGTTGAAGATGGCCGGCTAACGGGCTTTTTATACCCATCAGTCTCTTGGAGTGATCGCGATGGTATCGAGATGGAAACGCCATTTTATTGGAACATCCATCCGCAACTTGACGCCACGATCACGCCCAAATACATGTCGGAACGGGGTGTGCAGCTCAATACTAAGGTGCGTTATTTAACCCCACTCGGCTCAGGCGCTTTGTACTCAGAATATCTGCCTGATGATCAGCGTAACCCAGATCTTGACGCACGCTGGGGCTTTAACTGGACACACAGCGGCGTACAGGGTCACTGGCGCTACCAAGCCGATTACAGCAAGGTCAGTGACATCACCTACTTCCAAAACATTGACTCGGACGTGGGTAAACGGGAAGACAATACCTTGCTGCAAACCGGTGAAATCAGCTACCGCGGCTTAGATTGGAACAGCACCGTGCGCGTGAGAGATTTCCAACCGCTCACAGAAAATACCAGCGTGTATCGTTTGATGCCGCAAGTCGATTTTAACTACTACGCGCCGCAAGTGCTGCCATGGTTGGATATCAGCGTACCGGCACAATTTAGTGTGTTTGCTAACGACGACCCGAATAAACCAGAAGCAACGCGCACACATCTCGCCCCGACCTTGACCATGCCCTTCACACGCCCTTGGTTTAATGCCACGGCCGAAGCCAGCATGCTCTACACCCATTACGATCAGCGCTTTGACAATGCCATGCCAGATGCCGAGTCAACGGCGACCTTGAGTAAGTCGGTGGAGCGTAAAATCCCAACCGTGCGCTTGCATTCCGGTGTGGTTCTAGAGCGTAACTTTTGGGCGATGGGGGGGCACTTTAGCCAAACGATCGAACCTCAAGTGCAATACTTGTACATCAAAGACGTAGAGCAAGGGGATATTTATAACCCCGTCAACTTCAGTGGTGGTGGCTACGATACCGCACGCTTACAAACCGACTACTATGGTTTGTTCCGCGGCAATCAATTTAGCAGCATTGATTATGTTAACCCGGCTAACCAGCTGACTTACGGGGCGACCACTCGTTTTTACGACGGTGGCTATAAAGAGCGACTCAACCTGTCGTTCGGGCAAATTTATTACTTTGATCAGCCGTCAAACCAAGACGCAGAAACCTTTGACTATTCATCTTGGGCGCTCGAAGGGGAAGCGAATATTGATGACTACCTGTTTTTACGGGCATCAATGCAGTACGACAGCAACCTCAGTGAAATGCAATTTGGTAACGTGATTGCCGAGTATCGCCGCCAACAATTCTACGCGCAAACCAGTTATCGCTATGTGGCCCAAGAATACATTGAGTCTACCTTGCCTAACCGCGATATCAGCGCACTCACCGATGACGGCCTATCCCAAGCCGGTGTGGTCACAGGCTTCCCACTGTGGGGAGGCCTCAGTTTTAAAGGCCAATACTGGCGCGATCTGACTCAAGACGTGATGCTAGAAAATCAGTTTAGCCTGACCTATCGCTCGGATTGTTGGGTGGTCGGCCTGAGCTACAACGAGTACTTACTCTCGCGCTCCGATATTAATGCAGACCCAGAATACGACAACAACGTGACTCTCTCGTTTAGCCTGTTGGGACTGGGAGCTGACAGTGGCTTTAACTTCAACACAGACTCAGGTAATGCGTTGGGTTATCGTAATCCTTTTGCCCTGAAGAACTAACCCGCCATATTGTGGTCTGGACTGTTGAACCTATGAAAAGAAGTGGACAAAGCATGAACAAATGGAGTCACGCCCTCATCACTGGCGTTTTAGTGTTGCTGACCCCTTTAACACAAGCCGCGCCGAAAGCACTCGATCGCGTGATTGCGGTCGTCAATGACGGCGTGGTGTTAAAAAGTGATATGACGGCGATGCGCCGTACCGTTACCCTTAATGCCGCCAACAGCGATCGCGAATTGCCGCCGCAAGAGGTGCTTGAAGAGCAGATGCGTGAGCGGCTGATTATTGAGGAGCTACAGCTGCAAGAGGCTAAACGTTTAGGGATCCAGATAGACGACAGCCAATTGCAACAAGCAATTGAAAACATTGCTAAGGAGCAATCGGTTAGCGTACAAGCCCTGCGTGAAAAAATGGCTGAGCAAGGTGTCGCGTGGGCACAATACCGTGAACAAGTGCGTCGTGAGCTCACCATTTCCGAAGCACGTAATGCGCAAGTACGTCGCCGTATTAGTATTTTACCGCAAGAAGTCGAGACGCTCGCTAGCCAACTAAACGAGCAAAAAATGCAAAAAGTGAAATACAAACTTTCGCATATTCAGCTCAAGTTAGACGACGATGCTAGCAAGGCTGAGCGTGAAAGCGTGAAACAGCAAGCTCATCGCTTAGTCGATACTCTACGCCATGACGGGAATGTCGCTGAACTGGCGATGGAATATTCCAAAGGGCCCAAAGCGCTCGACGGCGGTGATTGGGGCTGGTTGCGACGAGAAGAAATGCCCACCATTTTCGCCGACCAGATCACCAACCAAGGTAAAGGGGCGATCATCGGCCCCTTTAGAAGCGGCGTTGGCTTCCATATTCTCAAAATTGACGATGTACAAGGGCTAGAAACGGTCGCGGTCACCGAAGTGAAAGCGCGTCATATCCTGATCAAACCATCGATCGTATTGAGTGATAAAGGCGCGGAGAAAGAGCTCAACCAACTGACGAACCAAATCCGACGTGGTGAGCAAAGTTTTGCCGATCTCGCCAAGCAGTACAGCGACGATCCAGGCTCGGCAGTCAATGGGGGGGATCTAGGTTGGTCAACCACAGATGCCTATGTGCCTGCCTTCAAAGCCAAAGTCGATGCCCTGCCAGAAGGACAAGTCAGCGAGCCGTTTAAAACCGTACATGGCTGGCATATTGTCGAAGTCACTGATCGTCGTGAAGTGGATAAAACCGATGCGGCAGTGAAAAATCGCGCTTACCGCATGCTGTTCAATAGAAAATTCAACGAAGAAGCGCAGGCCTGGCTGCAAGAGCTACGCGCAGGGGCTTACGTCGAGGTGCTCACCGATGACAGCTGAGCGTATCGCGATTACGCCCGGAGAGCCTGCAGGCATCGGGCCTGATCTTGTCTTGGCCATGGCGCTTCATGCCTGGCCTCATCAGCTTGTCGCCGTCGCCAATAAGCAGATGCTGGCTGAGCGCGCCAAGCAGTTAGGGCTAGCCATCAGCTTACGCGACTACGATCCCCGCACTGAGCCGCAAGCACACAAGGCGGGCGAGCTCATTGTCGCAGAGACGCCGATTGGCGCGCCGGTGACGCCCGGGCAACTGGATGAGGCCAACGGCCGCTATGTACTTGATACCCTCACCCGCGCCGCGGAAGGAAACATGAGCGGCGAGTTTGCTGCGATTGTCACCGGTCCGGTTCACAAAGGGATCATCAACCGTGCTGGGGTCTCTTTTAGTGGCCACACCGAGTTTTTCGCCCAGCACGCCAATGTCAATCAAGTCGTGATGATGCTCGCCACTGAGGGGCTACGCGTCGCCTTGGTCACCACCCATATTCCATTGGCCTATGTCTCCAAGGCCATCACCCGTGAGCGCTTGCACGACGTTATCGGCATTTTGCATCAAGACTTACGTGAAAAGTTTGCCATCACACATCCTCGTATTTATGTGTGCGGCCTGAATCCGCATGCTGGTGAAGGGGGCTGTTTAGGAACAGAAGAAATCGACACCATTGAGCCGGCGCTGGATGATCTGCGCCAACAAGGGATGGATTTAGTCGGTCCTTTACCTGCAGACACGCTTTTCCAGGAAAAATACCTGCAAGATGCAGACGCCGTGCTGGCGATGTATCACGACCAGGGCTTACCTGTGTTAAAATTCAAAGGATTTGGCCGCTCAGTGAATATTACCCTGGGTCTGCCTTTTGTCAGAACATCAGTAGATCATGGTACTGCACTGGATTTAGCGGGTACCGGTACGGCGGATACAGGAAGCCTGCGGACGGCCATCTCCCACGCCATTGAATTAGTAGATAGCAAGCATGAGCGATAAAGTCCATCAAGGCCACCGTGCCAGAAAACGTTTCGGACAAAACTTCCTAAACGACCCATATGTCATCGATGGGATAGTGTCAGCCATTAATCCCCAATCCGGCGAGAATCTAGTTGAGATTGGTCCAGGCCTCGGCGCGCTCACCGAGCCCGTCACTGAGCAAGTTGATCACTTAAACGTGGTTGAGCTTGACCGTGATCTTGCCGCACGCCTACGCAGTCATCCATTTATGGGGCGCAAACTCACGGTCCATGAGGCCGATGCCATGGCGTTTGATTTTGCCGAGCTTGCCAAGCAAGGTCCACTGCGGATTTTTGGTAACCTGCCATACAATGTCTCTACACCGTTAATGTTCCATCTGTTCTCGTTTGCCGATCAAGTGCAAGATATGCACTTTATGTTGCAAAAAGAGGTGGTTAACCGTCTGGCTGCAGGCCCGGGCACCAAAGCATATGGGCGTCTCACTGTGATGGCACAATACTACTGCCAAGTCATCCCTGTATTGGAAGTGCCACCGAGTGCCTTTAAACCCGCACCGAAAGTGGACTCTGCCGTTGTCCGTCTGGTGCCACACAAAACCCTGCCACACCCGGTCACCAATTTGTCATGGTTAGAGCGCGTGTGTCGTGAAGGTTTTAATCAGCGTCGCAAAACCATACGTAACTGTTTTAAATCATTAGTCAGCACGGACACCTTGACCGATCTCGGTATCGACCCTAGCTTACGTCCTGAGCACATGACTTTGGCGCAGTTCTCCCGCTTAGCTAACTGGTTGGACGCCAATCACTCATCATAAACAGGAGCCTTGATTTGCAAGCCACTGAACAATCGCAATTCGAGATTCACGTCGCGACCCAATACGTGGAAGACCAATCAGAGCCTGACAATGAGCGTTTTGTCTTCTCTTACACCGTCACCATTGAAAACCGCGGCGATGCCCCTGCGCAACTTATGCGCAGAAAATGGCTCATTACCGATGCCAATGGTAAAGAACTAGAAATAGAAGGAGAAGGCGTTGTCGGCGAGCAACCCAAGATTGCCGCGGGGGAAAAATACACCTACACCAGTGGCACCATCATCGAGACCCCTGTGGGTGTGATGCAAGGTTTTTATACCATGCAAGGTCAAGACGATCAGTCATTTAAAGTCGACATCGCACCGTTTCGTCTCGCGCTGCCAAACATTCTCCACTAACCCCAGCAGGGAGGCATATGGCGACCTATCTTGTCGGGGATATCCATGGCTGTGAGCGCACATTAGATGCGCTTCTCACCCAAGTCGGGTTTTCCCCAGATAAAGACACTTTGTACTCAGTTGGGGATTTGGTCGCACGTGGGCCAGATTCCCTTAGCGTATTACGTTACTTTTATCAGCTCGGTGACGCAGCTCAGGTTGTCTTGGGTAACCATGACTTACATTTACTGGCCGTTGCCCATGGCATAAAACCGGTCAAAGCCAAAGACAACACCCAGCCCATTCTCGATGCGCCAGATAGGGAGCAACTCCTCGGCTGGCTTTCTCAGCAACCGCTTCTGATGGATGTCTCCGCGCCAGACGGTGGCTTTTTACTCACCCATGCCGGGGTTAGCCCGCAATGGGATAAAAAGACAGCGGTCGCCTGTGCACGCGAGGTAGAAGCGATATTGCGCAGTGATGATCAGCGCTGGTTGCTAGAAAACATGTATGCCGACAGCCCCGATCAGTGGGATCCAACACTCACCGGGCTTGACCGCTATCGCTATATCATCAATAGCTTTACCCGCATGCGTTTTTGTTTCCCAGATGGCCGCCTTGATATGCAATGCAAATTGCCGCCCAACCAGGCCGAAGACAGTGGTTTGTTACCTTGGTTTGAGGTGCCGGCGCGCCAGCCGCTTGATCAGTCGGTGGTGTTTGGCCATTGGGCGGCGTTAAATGGCACCATCCAGCCCAAGCTTTATGGGCTAGATACTGGGTGCGTATGGGGCGGTAAGCTCACGCTCCTTCGTTGGGAAGATAAAGCCTGCTTTACGTTAGCGGCAGAAAATAGCGCCACTTAGGCACGATCCCAGACAGTAAAAGTGACGGGGTAGGCGTTTTTTTCATCCACAGGATGGGCGCCGACCTCTGTTTTCACCCATCCTTCTCCCCACTGCGGGAAGCGGGTGTCGCCGTCGACGTCGAGATCGATAAAGGTCAGGTACAAACGGTCAGCACGGGGCAAAAACGCCTGATAAATGGTACCGCCACCAATCACCATGACCTCCTCATACTCGACCACGGTTTCAAGCGCTTGCTCTGGCGAGCTCACCACTGTGACGCCCTCTGGCTGAAAATCAGGGTCGCGGCTGATCACAATGTTCGGTCGTTTGGGCAGCGGACGACCAATCGACTCAAAGGTTTTACGCCCCATCACCACAGGGTGACCAAGGGTGGTGCGTTTAAACCACGCTAAATCCGCCGGCAAATGCCACGGCATTTGGTTATTCTTGCCAATCACTCGATCGTTTGCCATCGCAGCCACTAAACTGATGCGCATTCTAGGTGCCTTTTTCCTTAAATCACTGGTCGGCGACGATAAAACAATAACCCGGGCATCGCAAGACCAATGGCCAATGCCGAGAGAATAAAGCCGGCTGTGGTGAGGTTTTCGATAAGGCTCGCCCATAAAGCAGGGCTATAGCCTTGATTGTTGATGGTTACCAACGCAATCATCGCTTTAAACGCGTAAACGCCGGGGATCATCGGGATGATCGCTGCCACGGTAAACACCTTGGGATGCGCCAAAAAGCGCTGCGACCAGTACACACCTAAAAACCCAATCGTGGTCGCCCCTGCCAGCGTGGCCCATTCAATCGCGACACCAGACTCCATCAGTAAAAAGCGTAAGCCATGCCCCACGGCACCGCCATAAGCACAGTATTTGAGCGCCTTAACCGGTACATTGAACACTAATGCAAACCCCACCGCAGGGATCATGGCAAAAAACATATCTTCCAGTAAGGCGAGCAATAAACTCATAACCATCCCCACGCCCCCACGAGACTCATAGCACCGACAATGCCTAATGCTGTTGCCAAGGTGAGCAAGGATGCCATCGTCCAGCGTGCGATACCCATATCGACAAAGCCTTTGACCATGTCGGATACCGCATTTATCAACGGGTAGCCAGGTACCAACATTAAGACTGATGAGGCCATGATGAGGAAGGGTTCATTGCCCCAATGCATTATGGTCCCCACACTGGATATCAAGGTGGTGACCATGGCGGTGACCGCGAAGGTGAGAAGCGGATTGAAGTGACGGTGAGCTATCAACTGGCGTACCCGCATACCGGTGGCAGAGGCGATAAACGTGAGTGCAAACACCACCGCATCACCGCCCGCTAAGCGACTAAAGGCCGCACAAGAAAGCCCTATCATCCCCACCACGAGCCAAGGTGGGTAACGAAAGGGTTCAATCCGGCTCAAGCGTTTACGTACCGCCAAGGCGTCGAGGATCCCTTTCTCGGCCAAAATGACCGTGCGCTGGATATCGGTCACCACTTTCATATTAATCCCGCGATCGGGACAACGTCTGGCGGTGGTAATGCAGTGACCTTGACTGAGTGTGGTGACCACTAAGGAGCTCGCCGATAACGCCAGTTCAACGCTATCGAGCCCTAGCGCCCGCCCTAAACGGATGCTCACATCACTGACGAGTTTACTTTCCGCACCATGCTGTAATAGCCGCTGGCCGACTTCAATCACCAGACGCGATATGGCCCGTTGCTCTGGTTCGGTTAACCGCTTTCCCACCTCAAAAATCCCTCTTCGTTGCGCTTATCTACTCGCAGTATTCACCACAGCGTCATCTCGGTCTTTGATGCAAATAAAGTTGTGCTCAGATTATCGCCACGTCGGAGATAAAAAAAGCCGCTACAACAGTAACGGCTTTATAAGATTAAGGCTTGTAGATGATCTCGACATCGTAGTCGTCTTCGTTCCAGTCGTCCCAATCATCGTCGTCATCACTTTGATTGAGCTGCTGTTCGTGGTGATCATCCCACTTAAACGCCACTGTCTCATCTTCCGGCTCAACTTCAGGTTTCGGCGCGGGTAGCGCTTCAATCGACGCCATCAGATCGTAAATAAGCGGTTGGACGTTCGCTTTATTAATCGCAGATATCGCATAGTATTTGTCATCCCACGCCAATGCCTCAAGCACGCGGTCAATCTGCGCCTGCGCCTCGTCTTCCGGCATCAAATCCACTTTATTAAACACCAACCAACGCGGTTTATCCGCCAGCTTTTCGCTGTATTGGTTCAGCTCATCAATAATGGTGAACGCGTTATCGACCGGATCGGTACCATCCACGGGCAGCAAGTCAATCATGTGCAATAAGACGCGGCAACGCTCTAGGTGCTTCAAGAAGCGGATACCCAACCCAGCGCCATCCGCCGCACCTTCAATCAGGCCTGGAATATCGGCCACTACAAAGCTCTTGTCAGCCGCTACACGGACCACGCCTAAGCTTGGCACCAAGGTGGTAAAAGGATAATCAGCCACTTTCGGTTTCGCCGCGGATACCGCACGAATAAAGGTGGATTTACCCGCATTCGGCAAGCCCAACATCCCCACATCAGCCAACAGCAACAACTCCAAACGCAGCTGACGAACTTCGCCTTTGGTTCCCATGGTTTTTTGTCGTGGGGCGCGGTTGATGGACGACTTAAATCGGGTATTGCCTAAGCCGTGAAACCCGCCTTTGGCCACCATTACCTGCATGCCATGCTCGGTTAAATCGGCAATCACTTCACCGGTATCTTCATCGATGGCGCGCGTGCCCACCGGAACATTCAGCACCAAGTCGTCGCCCCGTTTACCGGTACAGTTGCCACCGCGACCGTTTTCGCCACGAGCCGCAGAATGAAAGCGCTCAAACTGGTAATCGATCAGGGTATTCAGGTTTTCGTCGGCCAGCAGATAGACGTCACCACCATCGCCGCCATCACCGCCATCTGGGCCCCCTTTAGGGACATATTTTTCCCGCCGGAAGCTAACGGTGCCATTGCCCCCGTCTCCGGCATCGACGCGAATAATCGCTTCATCTACAAACTTCATGCTAACTTCTCCGCACCAATCGCTAAAACGCACGTTTATTGCAATTAGTTTTATCCCAGATTAGTGAATGGCGATCTTATCGATCTTAGGATCATTTTTCTGTTTTGACCGCTTTTCTGTGCTGCTCTGATCAGACGCTCACTGACCGGTGATCACCAGACACAATAAAAAGCCCCGCCAAAAGGCAGGGCTTCAAAAATTCGCTTGGCGTTGAAGCTTATTCAGCTTCGATAGTAACGAATTTACGGTTATGACGACCTTTGGTCTCAAATTTCACTTTGCCATCAGACAGAGCGAATAGAGTGTGGTCTTTACCGCAACCTACGTTATTGCCTGCGTGGAATTTAGTACCACGTTGACGAACGATGATGTTACCTGCTAGTACAGACTCACCACCGAAGCGTTTAACACCTAGGCGTTTACTTTCTGAATCGCGGCCGTTTTTAGTAGAACCGCCAGCTTTTTTGTGTGCCATCTCTTCTCTCTCCTACTCTTAAGCGCTGATGCCAGTGATTTTGACTTCAGTGAACCACTGACGGTGGCCCATGTGCTTGCGAGAATGTTTACGACGACGGAACTTAACGATATTCACTTTATCGCCGCGACCGTGAGTAACAACTTCTGCTGTTACTTTTGCACCGCTAACAAAAGGCGCGCCAACTTTAACGTCTTCGCCGTTTGCCACTAGCAATACTTTGTCAAGTTCTACACTTGCGCCAGTTTCAACGTCTAGCTTTTCCAAGCGAATAGTCTGGCCTTCGCTTACTCGGTGTTGCTTACCACCACTTTGGAAAACTGCGTACATGTTTTACTCCGCATTTCCGCACGGCCTGCTGCATTATTGAGCAACAAGGGGTGCGCATATAATTCATCAATAGGGCGCGAATTCTACGGCAGAAATTGATTTGAGGCAAGAGGGGAAAGCAAGAAAATTGGTGAAAAGGTGCTCAGCATTAATTCCCGCACATTTTCCCTGTGTGAGCGCTATCTCGTCGCCTGTCATCTGGTGTACTATGCGAAGCTAAATACCCGCTCTGGTGCCGATACTGACGAAGGTTTCACGCCATTCTGAACGTATTAACATGCAATATTTCGCCTCTTGCTGCTAGTGAGTTGTGATTTATTTCGTTAGCTCGGCAGGCAAGTAACTAGGACAACGCCCGGATATATTCATGGATTTCAAATCAATCCAAGCCTTAATTAGTGACGACATGGCGCAGGTCGATCAAAAGATCCTCGCCCAGCTAAACTCTGATGTCGCGCTAATCAATCAGCTCGGCTTTTACATCGTCAATAGCGGTGGTAAACGACTGCGCCCGATGCTCGCTGTATTAGCGGCGCGTGCGCTTGGTTATCACGGTGACAAACATACCACCGCCGCCGCGTTTATTGAGTTTATTCACACCGCCACCTTGCTCCATGATGACGTGGTCGATGAATCCGATTTGCGTCGCGGTAACGCAACGGCCAATGCCTTGTTTGGTAATGCGGCCAGTGTGTTAGTCGGTGACTACATTTATACCCGCTCGTTTCAAATGATGACCAGCCTGCGCTCGTTACGCATTCTGGATTTAATGAGTGAGGCTACCAATGTGATCGCTGAGGGTGAAGTGCTGCAATTGATGAATTGTAACGACCCTGATACCACAGAAACCAGTTACATGCAGGTGATCTACTCTAAAACGGCGCGCTTGTTTGAATCAGCCACCCAGATTGGCGCGATTCTTAACGAGGCGGACGCGGAGACGGAGAAAGCCCTTCAAGACTATGGCCGTTACCTCGGGACGGCGTTCCAGTTAATTGATGATGTGATTGACTACACCAGCGCTGACGATGAAATGGGTAAGCAAACGGGCGATGATCTCGCCGAAGGCAAACCGACATTGCCTTTGTTGCACGCCATGCAACATGGGTCTGAGGCAGAGTCGGCGATGATCCGTACCGCCATCGAAAAAGGCAATGGTCGCGATAAACTCGAGGCGATTCTGGCCTGTATGGACGCCTGCGGCTCTCTCGCCTATACGCGAAAACGTGCCGAGCAGGAATCAGAAAAAGCGATCCGTGCGCTCGATACGCTGCCAGATACCCCGTATAAACACGCCTTAGTGGCGTTGGCGCATTTAGCAGTTGACCGCAACACCTAACGCAATTTAAGCCCCTCAGCCAAAATAAAAAGCGGCGCTATTGCGCCGCTTCTCTCACCAATGTCGAATTGCCCACTATTTTGCCGCGAACTCTTCGCCCATTTTAATATCTTTACGCAACGTTTCTAGCATCTTGTCCATCGCTTGTTGCTCATACGCACTGAGCTCACCGATGCTTAGGATCTCGTCGACCCCTTCTTTGCCTAAACGTACGGGTTGAGCAAAGAAACGGGCATGCTCGCCACTGCCTTCAACGTACGCGCATTCCACCACGTTTTGTTCGCCTTGCAGGGCACGGACCAGCGATAGACCAAAACGGCATGCAGCCTGACCCATCGACAAGGTCGCAGAACCACCACCGGCTTTGGCTTCCACCACTTCGGTGCCAGCGTTTTGAATGCGTGGGGTCAAGGCTTCAACCTCTTCTTGGCTAAACGTCACCCCTTTTACTTGCGACAATAGCGGCAGAATGGTCACGCCCGAGTGGCCACCGATAACAGGAATAGACACTTCACGTGGATCCATGCCTTTCAGCTCACCGATAAAGGCTTCAGAGCGGATCACATCCAGCGTGGTCACGCCAAACAGTTTGTTTTTGTCATACACGCCCTTGGCTTTCAGTACATCCGCGGCAATCGCCACCGTGGTGTTCACTGGGTTAGTGATAATGCCTACGCAGGCTTTTGGACAGACATCGGCGATTTTTTCCGCCAATGACTTAACAATCCCGGCATTTACATTGAACAAGTCAGAGCGATCCATACCCGGCTTACGGGCCACCCCCGCAGAGATTAATACCACATCAGCCCCATCAAGTGCTGGCGTTGGGTCTTCGCCGCTGTAGCCTTTGATGGTGACCGGCGTGGGGATATGACTGAGGTCAACCGCCACACCTGGCGTAACAGGAGCGATATCATACAAGGCCAGGTCGGAACCGGCTGGTAAATTGTTTTTTAGCAGTAGGGCTAGAGCCTGACCAATGCCTCCCGCGGCGCCAATCACAGCAACTTTCATGTCGTTCTCCTTTCGATATTTCTTATAGTCCGGATCCGGTCCGGCTTCTGTTCGGGCACAAATCGCCCATCAATGGTGCGAACTGTTGCTTCATCATATGCCCGCCCCTACCCCCACTCAAGCCTCAGGCGGTGATGATCAGCCTAAGCTCTCATTTTTTCGCTCTCCCTTTCCCCCACCCTTTCGTTGTCGCGGGGTGTCTGGTCAGCAACAGTGATATTGTCGCCATTTTACACCCTCAGTGATTGCCCCTCGTTGCATGTATATGCAAAATAGCCACTCGTTTGTCATTGCGAGTCTGCCGTCATGCGTAACTCAGAAAAACAAGACCAATTGGTTCGAGCGTTTAAAGCGATCCTCAAAGAAGAAAAGTTCAGTTCTCAGGGTGAGATTGTCGAAGCCCTACGTGCTCAAGGATTTGAGGGCATCAACCAGTCGAAAGTATCACGCATGTTGACCAAGTTCGGCGCTGTGCGTACCCGCAACGCCAAAATGGAAATGGTCTATTGCTTACCGATCGAACTCGGTGTCCCAACCACTGGCAGCGCCTTGCGCGAGCTCGTGATGGAAATTGACTATAATGAGGCTGTGGTGGTGATCCATACGGGGCCAGGGGCGGCGCAACTCATCGCTCGCCTACTTGACTCTCTGGGCAAGGCTGAAGGTATCCTAGGAGCAGTGGCTGGAGACGACACCATCTTTATCACACCCACCCGCGGTACCAGCACAGAAGCCTTATTTGAGGCCGTGTGTGATCTCTTTGAATATCATTATTGATTCCTTTGTCAGGCAGCGTGAAGCCGCTGCCTACCTGCCCTGTCTTACTTTTGAGTCGCCACAACGAAAGCAAAAGCGATAACATCGTTTTAATTTTTTGATACCCCTCTGTTACTATCTGCTTTTAGCTGCCACACACTGTTCACGCTTTCGTTAAACGTCAATTATACTGCGAACGTAGCAGTGGGCTGCAGACAGGCGAGTCGCTCATGGAGAGTGACGCAGCCGGGTATGCATTTCTCGGGACACTGTAGCCGCATCAGCGGTGCATATGATAATAAGGACAAACTGCATGACGAAGACACATCAATCGTCTCCTGATGTGCAAGACATGGTGGCGCAAGCAGACACAGGCGCACGATCACCGCATGGACTATCAGGACGTATTCTTTGGCTGGTACCACTTTGCTGGTCCCTTTTTCAGCTTTGGTATGCGTCACCGCTACCTTTTGCGCTCGACTTTGGCGTACTCAATAATACCGAAGCACGTTCGCTCCATTTAGCGTTCGCAATGTTTTTGGCTTATACCGCTTATCCCGCGCGTAAAACCTCACCCCGTGATCGCGTTCCCTTGCTCGATTGGGTTTTTGCACTCGTAGGCAGTTTAGCCGCAGGTTATCTCTTCCTTTTTTACAATCAGCTTGCTGATCGCGCTGGTGCTTACACCCCGTTTGATATCACGGTTGCCGCCATCGGCATGATTCTGATGTTGGAAGCAACACGCCGCGCCCTTGGCCCCCCATTGATGGTGGTGGCTGGTGTCTTCTTACTCTATACCTTTGCCGGCCCCTACATGCCGGATGTCATCGCTCACAAAGGGGCAAGCTTGAACAAAGCCATGTCACACTTGTGGCTGACGACTGAAGGCGTCTTTGGCGTAGCACTGGGGGTGTCCACCTCTTTCGTCTTTCTGTTTGTGCTCTTCGGCGCACTCCTCGACCGTGCCGGCGCCGGTGGCTATTTTATTAAAGTGGCCTTCTCACTATTAGGCCATATGCGCGGCGGTCCTGCGAAAGCCGCGGTCGTGGCCTCTGGCCTCTCAGGCTTGGTCTCGGGCTCATCGATTGCCAACGTCGTCACCACCGGGACTTTCACCATTCCACTGATGAAACGCGTGGGTTTCCCGAGCCATAAAGCCGGGGCGGTGGAAGTTGCCGCGTCGACCAATGGCCAGCTGACTCCGCCGATTATGGGCGCTGCCGCATTCTTGATGGTGGAATACGTGGGGATTTCCTACGTCGAGGTGATTAAAGCCGCGCTACTTCCTGCACTGATTTCTTATATTGCGCTGATTTACATCGTGCACCTAGAGGCCTGTAAAGCCGGTATGGAAGGCTTACCACGCCGCCATACCAGCACGGTACTGCAAAAACTGTTCTCGTTCATGACGGTATTTGTCGGCTTGCTGGTGCTCAGCGCTGCGGTTTACTACGGCATTGGTTGGACCAAGGATGTATTTGGCGCTATGGCAACCGTGGTCATCGGTATCCTCACCTTGGTGGCTTATGTACTTTTAGTACGCTACTCCGCCCAGTATAAATCGCAAGCAGCGGAAGACCCCGCGGCGGCCGATTTGTCCGAAGTGCCAGAGCCGGGCCCCACCGTGCGTTCAGGCTTGTACTACCTGCTGCCAATCGGCGTATTGGTATGGTGCTTGACCGTCGAGCGCTTCTCACCAGGCCTGTCTGCATTTTGGGCGACTGTGTTTATGATTTTTATCATTCTCACCCAGCGCCCGCTGATTGCCTACTTCAACCAGCGTACCAACTTTAAAGAAGAGATCCGCGACGGGGTGACAGACTTAGCCGAGGCCTTTGTTACTGGTGCGCGCAACATGATCGGTATCGGTGTCGCCACCGCAGCGGCCGGGATCGTGGTGGGCACGGTGACACTCACCGGTATCGGCTTGGTAATGACAGACTTCGTCGAGTTCATCTCCGGCGGTAACATCTTCCTGATGCTGCTGTTTACCGCGGTCATCAGCTTGCTATTAGGGATGGGACTGCCGACTACCGCCAACTATATCGTGGTTTCCACCCTGATGGCGCCGGTCATTGTTACCTTAGGTGCACAACAAGGGCTGATTATTCCACTGATCGCGGTACACTTATTCGTGTTCTACTTTGGTATCCTTGCCGATGACACGCCCCCGGTGGGGCTGGCTGCCTTTGCGGCGGCAGCGATCGCTAAATCCGACCCCATCCGCACCGGTGTGCAAGGTTTCACCTACGATATTCGCACCGCCATCCTGCCATTTATGTTTATCTTCAACACTCAGTTGTTGTTGCTCGATCTCGATGGCCCCTTCCACCTGATTTTGACCATTGTGTCGGCGACAATAGCCATGCTGGCTTTTTCTGCTGCGACACAAGGTTGGTGGATGACCAAGAACAAATGGTGGGAAACCGCACTGCTGTTGTTAATCACCTTCTCCCTCTTCCGCCCAGGGTTTTGGTGGGACGAAGTGTATCCACCGACCACCAGCTTCCCAGGCACAGAGATCACCCGTGTGGCGGAGCAGCTACCAGAAGGAAAGCCGCTACAACTTGAAGTGGAAGGGGAAAACTTCTTTGGTGAGCAAGTCTCCAAACACGTGGTTCTGCCCGTGGATCATAGCCTTGAAAGCGGTGAAGCCCGCATTAACGACACAGGCTTAATGCTTCGTGAGGAAGATGACAAGTTGTTGGTGGATATGATCCAGTTTGGCAGTGACGCTGACAAAGCGGGCATCGATTTTGACTGGCAAATCAAAACGGTGACGGTTGATAATGTCCGCCCATGGAAAGAGTGGGTGTTTGTCCCCACCCTCTTGCTATTGGCATTGTTGGGGTGGAATCAACGCCGTCGTATTCGCCAAGCCTAATAACAGGGGGACGTGTGTAACACGTGCCCCTTTCTTTTATAAGCGCAAAGGATATCGCTATGTATAAACATATCTTGGTTCCCGTTGATTTGAACGACGAAAGCTTTGCAGATACCGCAGTGGATCACGCCGTTTGGCTCGCCAGTCAGTCAGGGGCCAAAATACACCTGCTCACTGTGCTGCCCGGCATTCACAATTCGATGGTCGCCTCTTACTTCCCTGAAGAAGCTGCCAATAAAATGAAACGCGACATGAAGCGCAACTTACAAGGGTTTGCGGATAAATATGTCCCCAAAAGCGTGGCCTGTCAGGTCTCTGTTGAAGAAGGCAAGCCCTACAAGGGGATCATTAAAACGGCAGAGCGTATCGGCTGCGATCTGATTGTGATGCCAAGCCATAAGCGCTCACGCGTCAATAAAATGATGCTGGGCTCAGTCGCCGCCAAAGTGCTCGAGGGTGCGAGTGTCCATGTGATGGTGTTAAAGCCTTAACCATACGGTTCAGGCACGCATCGGCGTGCCTGAGCATTGTTCACCGCTGGCGTTGATCATAGCCCCAGCGCGGCACCAAGGTTTGTTCTGCCCCCAAGTGGTCCAAAATCCGCGCCACCATAAAGTCCACTAAGTCGTCAATTGACTGAGGCTGATGATAAAAGCCTGGCGCGGCGGGCATAATCGTTACCCCCATCTGCGACAGCTTGTGCATATTCTCTAAGTGCAAGGTCGAAAACGGTGTTTCGCGCACCACCAATAGCAACTGTCCGCGCTCTTTAAGCACCACATCCGCCGCACGTTCTAGAAGGTTATCGGACAACCCATGCGCAATGGACGATAGCGAGCCTGCCGAGCAGGGGCACACCACCATTTGCTTCGGCGCCGCAGACCCAGACGCAACAGGCGAAAACCAATCCTCTTTGCCACACACCACCAGCTTGTCGGTGTGGCATTGTAAGTGTTCCACTAACACCTTTTTCGCCGCATCCGGCCCGGCGGGCAACTTCAGCCCATGCTCGGTCGCCAACACTACTCGCGCGGCCGACGAAATCAATAAGAAAACCTGATAGTCTTGCGCAAGCAAGCACTCGAGCAAACGTAGGCCGTAGGGCGCACCGGATGCGCCTGTCCACGCCAAGGTTATTCGTTTATCCGCCATAAACCGCCTCCTTACTCGCCAGTGCTGTTAGCAGCTTGTCATGAATGCCGCCAAATCCACCATTGCTCATCACCAGCACGGTATCGCCTGCTTGGGCTTGCTCGCACAGCGCAGTAACAAGGGCTTCAATATCGGCATGGATGTGCGCCGGCTGGGTGCAACTGTCCGCCACCGCGTCGAGCGACCAATCCAGCCCTTGCGGTTGGTACAAGAACACCGCGTCCGCACGGGCTAATGACGCTGCCAAGGTGTCTTTATGCACCCCTTGCTTCATGGTATTGGAGCGTGGTTCTAACACCGCCAAAATACGGCCACTGCCTACTTTCGCGCGCACCCCCTCAAGGGTTAATCGAATCGCCGTTGGGTGATGGGCAAAATCGTCATACACAGTGACGCCGGCTTGTTCGCCGCGCCACTCAAGTCGACGCTTGGTATTGATAAATCGTTCGAGCGATTGACAAGCAAAGTCCGGGGTCACCCCCACATGGCGGGCCGCTGCTATCGCCATCAAGGCGTTACGCACATTGTGGTCACCGACCAAATCCCAGCTCACCGTCCCCACGAGATCACCGGCAAAGTACACATCAAACTGGCTGCCAGCCGGGTCTTTTTTCACACTCTGCCACTGACCATCCGGGCCCGCATAAACACACTCGCTCCAGCATCCCATGGCGAGGGTATCCGTGACATTGGCATCGTCTGACGGGGCGATAATCTGCCCAATCCCTGGCACGGTGCGAATCACATGGTGGAATTGCTTCTGGATCGCCGCCAGATTATCAAAAATATCAGCATGATCGAACTCAAGATTGTTGATCACCAAAGTTTTCGGTTGGTAATGAATAAACTTAGAGCGCTTATCGAAAAACGCACTGTCATATTCATCGGCTTCCACCACGAAAAACGGGCTCTCTCCTAATCGCGCCGACGCGTTAAAGTTACTCGCCACCCCACCAATCAAAAAGCCAGGTTGATAACCACAGTCTTCTAAAATCCACGCCAGCATACTCGCGGTGGTGGTTTTTCCGTGAGTGCCAGATACCGCCAGCACCCAGCGGTCTTGCAGTAAAAAGTCGTGCAGCCATTGCGGGCCAGAAGTATAAGGCAACCCTTGATTGAGGACCGCCTCAACACAAGGGTTGCCTCGACTCATGGCATTGCCAATCACCACTAAGTCAGGTGCAGGCGATAGTTGGGCAGGGTCATAGCCTTCGATAATATCGATTCCCTGAGACTCCAGTAGTGTGCTCATCGGTGGGTAAACATGGCTATCAGAGCCCGTCACCGTGTGCCCAAGTTGTTTTGCCAGCATGGCTGCGCCACCCATAAAAGTCCCGCAGATGCCTAAAATATGAATATGCATAGCCTTCACTGTATTGTTGATTGCCTGCCGTTTGGCGCAGGCGTTTATTATGCCTCGGATTAACGCTTGGGTCTTATCGCTTGCGCGCATCTGACATGGTTTTTATGTCGCGATCACACTTCCCTCGCCTGATTCATTTCTTCAGTACGATTAAAAAGTCACGAAAGCTAGAATAGCGGCGATTCCAAGAGGCAGCCCACTGCCCATGTATCCGATTGCACAAGAAAGACAGTTCATCATCATTAAGGATTGAGAATGCCCGACATTAAGACCCTCGGCGAGTACATTGTTGAGAAGCAACACGCGTTTCCGCATGCTAGCGGCGATTTATCTTCTCTTCTCGCCTCGATTCGTCTGGCCGCCAAAATTGTTAACCGTGAAATCAACAAAGCCGGCTTAGTCGACATTGCCGGCGCGATTGGGACGGAAAACGCACAAGGCGAAGAGCAGCAAAAACTCGACGTCTATGCCAACGAAAAATTTAAAGCCGCGATGGAAGCGCGCGATCAAGTGTGTGGCGTGGCCAGCGAAGAAGAAGATGACGCGGTTATTTTTAATAAACAGCTTAACCGTAATGCCAAATATGTGGTGTTGATTGACCCACTTGATGGCTCCTCTAACATTGATGTTAACGTCTCTGTTGGCACCATTTTCTCCATTTACCACCGCGTCTCGCCTGTGGGGACACCGCCCACCGAAGAAGATTTTCTCCAGCCCGGTCACCGCCAAGTCGCCGCCGGCTATATCATTTACGGCTCATCGACCATGTTGGTTTACACCACCGGTGATGGTGTGCATGGTTTCACTTATGACCCATCCCTCGGCCTGTTTTGCCTGTCTCACGAAAACATGACCATTCCTAAAGACGGCAATATCTACTCGATTAACGAAGGGAACTACATCAAGTTCCCGCAAGGCGTCAAAAAATATATCAAATACTGTCAAGAAAACGTCCCACAAGAGAAACGTCCTTACACGTCGCGTTATATTGGCTCCTTGGTCGCTGACTTTCACCGTAACCTGCTAAAGGGCGGCATTTACCTCTACCCCAGCACGCTCGCCTACCCCAATGGCAAACTGCGCTTGCTGTATGAGTGCAACCCGATGGCGTTTATTATCGAGCAAGCCGGCGGCAAAGCAACCGATGGCACCCAGCGAATCATGGACATCGCTCCGAATGAGCTCCATCAGCGCGTCCCATTCTTTGTTGGCTCGAGCAATATGGTCGATAAAGTCGAGGAGTATCTCGACGCTTATCCGGATCATGACGACGAATAAGCGCAAAATAGACGCCTAACGACAGTCTTCCATGATAAAGAGGCGGCCAACACGGTCGCCTCTGTTATTTTCACGCTTGGCGGTTATAATTGGCACACACTTTTTCATTAAACAAAAGGACATCCCATGAGCCTGAACCAGGTCCCTGCGGGCAAAGAGCTGCCTGAAGATATTTATGTGGTGATTGAGATCCCAGCTAACGCCGATCCTATCAAGTATGAAGTCGATAAAGACAGCGGCGCCGTTTTCGTTGACCGTTTCATGGCAACGCCTATGTTCTACCCATGTAACTATGGCTATGTGAACCACACCTTGTCGTTGGACGGTGACCCTGTCGACGTGCTGGTACCCACACCCTTCCCATTGGTACCAGGCTCAGTGATCCGCTGCCGCCCTGTTGGCGTGCTGAAAATGACCGACGAGTCGGGTGAAGATGCGAAAGTGATCGCCGTACCGCACAGCAAGCTAACCAAAGAGTACGATCACGTGAAAGACGTGAACGACCTACCTGAGCTGCTAAAAGCCCAAATCACGCACTTCTTCGAGCGCTATAAAGAGCTAGAAGCAGGCAAGTGGGTGAAAGTGGATGGCTGGGAAGATGCCCAGGCGGCAAAAGACGAAATCCTGTCATCATTTGAGCGCGCAAAGCAGTAATCCTCCGCGTCAATGACACATAAGCCCGCGAGCCTTCGCGGGCTTTTTTCTATTTTATCTCAAACTGATAGAGCAAATCCACCGCTTGATCCACCCCAGAGACCGCTTCGAGATAAAGGTCTTGCATCAATCGGTAGCGCACCGTAAACACCCCTATCGCATCGAAGATCCCCACACCGTATTTCACCTCTAGATCGGGCAGGATATAACCCGATACTTCTACTTTCTGCTCATCACCAGCACCAGCGGTATCAAGAGTGAGATCTTCCACACCGAACGCTTGACCGATTTCGCCCACTAGCTTGCCACTTTGCGCTAAGCCTAAGCCAATCAGCATCGAGGTCATATTGGCATCACCGGCGCCGGCATCAAGCGCGCGGCCACGTAACAAATAAGACAGGGCGTTTGCCTGCGAGCCTGCCGGATCCATAAACACATCAGCAACCGGGTCATCGGCGGGCCCCGTTAAACGGATCCCTGCTGTGACATCCCCTTCGATGCGTTCAGGATTTCGAATCGCTTCCACCTGCAAATACGGCTGATCAGCGGGGCCATTGAATAAGATCTCGCCCTTTTTAATCAGCAAGTCTTGGCCAAACGAGCGGTAAGTACCGTCCAGCAGGCTCACATTCCCCACAATTAAGGCACCTTGCTGATTGTTTTTGATGTTCAGCGCTCCTGCCAAACGCGATTTCAGTCCGAACGCCGCTAATTGCACATCTTGCCCCAGCTCCAGTCGCACATCAGTCTGTAAATCAAAGGGCACAGATTCACTTTGCTCAATATCCTCTGGCACATAGTTCTCTTTCAGCAGGACCGTATCATCCGAGACCGTGATCGCAGACTCGGGCAGATTCTCGACTTCAATCCGTCCCCAAGGCACACGAATATCGCCCCGAATAGTCATATCATGCGGCGTTGCCGATACCGTGAGGTCAGGTGCCACATCCAGCCGCACCATGGGCGGCACGTTGACGCGTAAGGTATCCCCCGCCACGTTTAAGCCAAAGCGCCAGTCGTCCATGCTGGGCCATTGCCCATCGCCGTTAAGTGCCAGCACACCATCCGGCGTCACCAGCTCGCCTTCTACCTTGCCTTGCTTACCATCCACCGTGAGTGCTAACCGCCCATCGTTCACATCGACAGGTGAAGCCAAGCCTTTGACTCGCAACGCGTCAATCGTCAGCCCGCCATACACATTCGGCAAGGTCAGCGGCCCCTCCATCCGCAAGTTAGCGTTCACTTCACCATTAATATCTGCTTGCTGATCGCTACCCAGCAAAGGTTCGAGTGTCGCGAGTTGAACGTCATTGACCGTCACCTCCCCCAATAAGGCGCGACTTGGCGCCAACAGATCGGTCAAGGTAAAGGCCGAGGCTAGGGTGCCTCCTTCGGACAATGTCAGCGCCATCGCACCTTGCAATTTATCCTGATGCCAACGCGCATTGAGATTGGCATGCTGCCAGCCAATCACCAGTGGTGTGTCGGCCTGCTGGCGCACATCACCATCCGCGATATCAATCGAGGCTTGCACATCGGGCGAGGCGTCAGGCTGCCAGCGTGCATGAACCGCGGCATTGGCACGTGTATCAAGTTGCCATTCCGGCGGTAAGAAGGCAGCGATTTGCGCGGCTTCAAAGCCTTCAATCTTGGCAACCACCTCCCCTTGCGCGCCGATTGTCGCTGGTTGCGATAAACACAAAGAGGTCGCTTGCCACTGCCAACAATGCTCGCCAACCTCAGTTTGCATATCGGCGAAACGGAGTGTAATCGGTGCTGCACTTTGCTGCACGATGTCGCCAAGATCTTCCACGCTCACCGATGTATCGAGTAATTTTCCTTGCCAACCTGTGTCTCGCGACAATGCACCTTCAATGCGCAGCGCGCCAGACGCCGGTGCCCCTTGCCAGCGCAAATCCAGCTGATGGGCGGCTTCATCACCGCGCACGGTTAAATCGAGGTTATCTAAACGCGCGGTTTGATAGCGCCCGCCCAATACTAATACCGTCAGATCACCACCCAAGCGGTCTTTCACGGCAAGATTGCCGTCTACCGTTAGCTGATTAATGCGCACATCTTGCCAACGCAGCTGCTTAGCATGGAGTGCCAACTTTGCGGTTGGCTGTGCAAACGGCCCGCTCAGTCGCGCATCTCCGCGGATCACACCAGTGAGCATGGGCAAGGATTGCGACAAATCAGCAATATCGACCGATAGCCCCATTTGCCACTCATCACGCACTTGCCCTTGCGCCGTCACTTGGTTGGGACCGTGTGACAGCGTCAACCCCGGTGTTGACACGCTCGGCTGACCATCGCCATCACGATCATGCGCATTGAGCGCGCCCGCGACCGCTAGCGGCAGTTTTTGCAACTCGCCATGCACCACCAACGTGGGCACCGACACATCCCAGCCGCCTTGGGCGGTTAAGCGGCCACGGTGGCTGATTGCACCGGTTAAATCTCCCGTCACCTCTGGCCATTGCTGCTGAGGTTGAATATTGGCAAAGCCTAACTCAGCTTGCCAAAAAGGCACGCTGGACCAATCTACGCTGGCACGGCCAGCCACCTTGCCCCCGAGCGTGTTGGCCTCCAGCTGCGAGAGGGTCAGCGCCGTCAGGCTGCCTTGGCCGGCAAGATTCAGCTGAGTGGTTGGCACGTCAGGGCCGCCGACACCGGTTTGTAAGCCGAGCTGATAGTCAGACAAATCCCCATCGGCGTGAAATTGTAGCTCGCGTAATGCCGCGATCGCTTCCCCCGTCAGCGGCCACGTCAATGCCTCGCTATCCAATTGCACCGCAAAAGGTAAGTTCGCCGCCAGCAGGTTTGCCTCTCCTTCCAGCGTCGCTGTCACCGGACCGCGCGCATTCGCGCTTAGCTCAAGCGCGGCCAGGCTTCCAGAGGCCGACAGTGATAAAGCTTGGCCTTGAAGGGGGGCGAGATGAGTGGTCAACTGGGTTTGCAAGGTCAGTGGGTACTCACCTTCGAGTGTAATATCACCTGCAAGGCTTGCCGTGCCTTGGGGGGCGGTCACTGAGAAGCTATCAATGGTTACCGCACTGCCTCGAACGCTACCCGCCAAAGATAACGCTGAGAGGGTTTGTACTGTGCCCGCTTCAATCCGCGTATCTTGCAGACGAAGCTGCTCCACTTCGATAGCCAGCGGCAGCGCCACCGTGGGTAACTCCAAGCCCGGGTAGTGCCATGGTGTGCTTGCCACCGCGCTATCCGGTTTGCCGACCGCTTGGTCGGTATTTTGTTGAGGCTCGGTGTTGCTCGGCAGACTCACCACCAACTGCTGCCAATCGGTCGGCGATACAGTTAACGTATCACCCACAAAATGCACGCCACCTTGCAGTTGGTGCCAACTCACCGACTGTCCAGCGACCTGAATCGCCACCTCGTTAAAAGCAAAGGCATTGACATGAATAGGCAACGGCGCGTGGATAACCGACGTGGATACGTCTTCCGACGATGTATCCTCCTTATTCGCGGGCAAATCAATATCGAGCGTGACCCCTTCGACGGCCAATTGGTCAATACAAAGCTCAGGCGTCAGTAAGCACTTACCTTCAATAACAAGATTCAGCTGTTTGGCGTTCAGTTGCAGCTGCGCATCCTTATAGCGCACCCCTTGCAGCATAAAGCCGGTCAGCAGGCTGCCTTCGGCCTCATCGACCGATAACGCTGGCAAGGCTTTTTGCGCGCCCCACAGGCCCACTTGCAGACCCACCGGAGTAAAAAGTGCGGCCGCCACTAGCCCCACCAATGAAAAAAGAGCAATTAACGCAATAAACGTTAGCCTGACGAACCAGCGACTCATAACTCAGGCCCCAAGGTAAGGTGTACACGAAAATCATCATCGTCATTATCAAAGCCATGGGCGACATCAAGACGAATCGGGCCGACCGGCGATGACCAGCGAATACCGGTACCGGCCGCACGCTTCCACGATAAATGACTGGTCCACGCATCACCGCCATCGGTAAATAACGCCCACCACCAGTTGCCGCCGAGGCGATATTGATACTCTAACGTACCGGTTAACATATAGCGCGCGCCACTGAGCTGACCGCTATCGTCACGCGGAGAAACAGTTTCGTAGGCATAGCCACGAATGCTGTTGTCGCCCCCGGCGAAAAAACGCAACGATGGTGGCGCTTCACTAAATTCTTCAGAAATCAAAGCGCCACCATCAACGCGTAATAAGCCGCGATGGTTTTTATTGAGACTACGAATCCACGCACTCCGCCCTTGTAAGCGCACCAAGCTGATGTCGGACAGCCAAACCGGATCGGCTGCTTCCAATGTAATAGATTGTTTGTCTCCCCAATGCGGCATTAACCCACCGCGAGCGCGGGTGCGAGTGAAATTGATCCCAGGCAGCACCACGCTAACGATGTCTTCATCTTGCCCTTGGGTGTAGTTTTCATATAGCCAGCGCAATGAGACACTGCGTTGCCAGCCGGTATCATACAGCCAATGGCGAGAGACAGAGGTGGACACTTCGAGGCTGGAGGTATCGCGTTGATCGGTATTTTGTAACCCTAACTGCACTTGATAATACTCGCGGGAAACATCCTCCAAGGGGACCTTGTAGGTCGAGGTTAGCGTCTGTTCGGGCTCAGAAATCGCTAGTGATGTGTTGATACTGTGGCCGCGTGAGTTATACCAAGGCTTTCGCCAGTTAAACTTGAACCGCGGACCAATGTCGGTGGAGTACCCAATCCCGGTTTCAAACTTGTTGCGTGCTTCAGGGGTGAGCGTCACCTTGATCGGCACTTCGTTGTCATCGGCTTCTTCCATGTCCGCTTGCACCAAGGCACTGGCGAACCAACCGGTATTCGCGAGAGCTTGGTTAAACTCGCCCAATACCGACACGCGATACGGCTCGCCCGGAGAAAAATCACGTAAAGTGTCGAGACGCTGCAACTGAATTTGCGCACCTTGGTAGCGAATCGCACCAAAGTGATAGCGCTTACCACTGGCAAAGTGAAGCCGAATAAAGGCCTGCTGACGATCAGGGGCAACCTCTAATCGCGTTTGCGTAAAGCGACCATCAAAATATCCCTTTTTCACTGCCAAACTTTGAATCTGGCTTTTTAGCGTCTCGTAATCACTGTGATTGAGCCTCGCGCCCGGCTGAGGCCCTTGGGCGATGAGAGCATGAAAGTCATCATCCATATTAGCTTCGCCATTGAACACCACATCCACTTGTGCCAAGCGAACGGGTTTACCTGGGTCAACCTTGACCTCCAGCGTGGCGTCTTCATCCATTCGCGTGGTGATCTTGGGTTGATAAAAGCCCACCGCTTGCAGCGCTTTGCGCACATCTTTTTCGACCCGGGCTATAAATCGGTAGGAGCCATCTCGCTCTTCTGGGGCAATCGCCGCGAGATAGGTCTCGACGTTGTCTTGTGCAATGCCGTCTAGCCCTTCAATATCAATGTCGACATCCGCACGAGCAACGCTAGCCATCAAGCTGATAGCGATCGCGAATAGCGGGAGTAGCCGTATATTCATACAGTGAGATCCATTACCCGGGTGTCGCCCGGCTAAATTGATGATATCTTGCCATATTACGTGTTGAGCGGGGATGGATGCCAGTACCATGTTGATCACAAGGTGCGGGAGCCATGCCTGAACGCCAACCATTAACGCGCAAAGCAGCACGCGTTGCGCTTTTCCATCACAGCAGTCAAAGGATGCCTATGTCGATGCAATCTTCCTTTACCCAACCTGACAATGCGATAGCCGATCGCACCGATCCTATTATTCCAACCGAACCGCACGCGGTATTTAATCAGCCTATCACGGCCACGCCAGCGGCCGGTCAAAAACAGGTTATTTTTGGCATGGGCTGTTTTTGGGGGGCCGAGCGAAAGTGGTGGCAACAGCCAGGGGTAGTCATGACATCGGTCGGATACAGTGGCGGCGTCACCCAGCATCCGCGTTATCAAGACGTGTGCACAGGGCAAACCGGCCATGCCGAAGTCGTTAACGTGATTTTTGACCCGTCAGTGGTGAGTTTAGACACCCTACTTGCAGTGTTCTGGGAAAACCACGATCCGACCCAAGGCATGCGTCAAGGCAATGACGTCGGCCCGCAATATCGTTCCGCAATTTACTATTGCGATCCAGCGGACCAAGCCAGCGTCGAGGCGAGTCTAGCGACCTATCAGGCGGCATTGAGAGAGGCGGATAAGCCAGATGCGGTCACCACTGAGATCGCACCCGCTGGCGCGTACTATTTCGCGGAAACTGACCACCAGCAGTACTTGCACAAAAATCCGCAAGGCTACTGCGGCTTAGGTGGCACAGGTGTGTGTTTCCCACCACAATAAGCCTTTGGCAATTAACCATTGCTAAATGGCTAGGCATAAAAAAACACGTCCGGTTGGACGTGTTTTTTCAGTGTGGCGATGTTTATGCGGTAATGGCCATGGCTTTAATTTCTTTATTCACCTCGGTCATTACCGATAACGCTCGTTTGTCACTATGTCCCGGCGGCAGTAAACGGCCACCATCAAACTCAAACGCGCCTACACCTTCGATATAGAGTCGGCCCTTAAAAAATCGTTTCACATACCGCGCAATCTGGGTTGGTCGATATTGACGAAAGATGCGAAGCATAAGGATCCCTTTCTTTTTTCTCAACAAAGTCTGATTAACAGACCGAAACGGTAACCCGATTCATTCACTGTTCACAGCAAATATGAGCTACCACCATGGAGAGCAGAAGATTATCTAACCATCTCCGCGTACAAAGCTAAGCAAGCAAAGTGCCACCTTGCCAAGGTGACCAACACAGTGTTAGAGGCAACACAACACCAAAAGTTCCCTCGTTTGATCGATGACGAGCCAAGGCTTTTTAAGATCACCGGATAAAATTCCGATCTTGCGCACGGATTCACCTTAGATACTTGGCACAAATCACCGTCTGGCGTAACCATAGATAACTTGGCACCTGATGCCAAATAGTGACCACAAACATGGATGATTAATAATGAAAAAAACCACCCTACTTGCTCTCGTCTTTGCGTTATTCTCTGGCACCAGTATGGCGCACACGATCCAAAATGGTGCACCTTTACCTTCAGCCAAGGTCGCCGAGCATGGCGAATTGACCCTCAATGGCGACGATATCGTCTATCAAGACTGGCAAACCGAGCAATTGCCAGGCAAGGTGCGCGTGATCCAAGCTATCGCCGGACGCAGTAGTGCCAAGGAAATGAACGCGCCGTTAATGGAAGCCATCACAGCCGCAGACTTTGATGACGCTCGCTACCAAACCACCACCATCATTAACCAAGATGATGCCATGTGGGGCACCGGTGGCTTTGTGAAATCATCAGCCGAAGACAGTAAACGCGAGTTTAGTTGGTCTTCTATCGTGCTCGACGAAAACGGCAGTGTTGCCGAAGCGTGGCGCCTAAAAGAAGAAAGCTCGTTAATTGCTGTATTGGATGACAAAGGCTCAGTGCGTTTTGTCAAAGAAGGCAAATTAAGTGCCGATGAAGTGAATCAAGTCGTCAGCTTAGTCACCCAACTGGTCAACCAATAACAACCGCGCGCGGGGACAGCCCGCGCTGCCATTCAATACTTGGCGTTGATGATGATAATTGTTATGTTATCACATTACTTATATGGCGCGGAAGTTGGTATGTTTCGGCGATTGATCGTCCATCTGCTGTTTGTTTTGCTGCTCAGCCAAGCTGGGCTGTGGGGGCATCATCACCTCGATACTTTCACTCCAACGCATCACAGTGAGCACTGCAGCGCCTGCCACTTGGTGCCACCCGCCCTCTTAGCTTATGCTGTCACAGCACCTGCGCCCACCTATGTGGTCAACGCAATTATTACCCTTTCTAAGCCACCACGTGCTTACCACATCGCCATCGCCTTTTCGGCGCGCGACCCACCTAGTCGAATAAATACCACAATGATTTAACCCATTTATTCACTAGGAGAACCCAATGAAAACGCGTTTTTTACCCAATGTTATCGCCATGGCCATCGCAACCGCGTCCACAGCCACGCTCGCCGAGGAAGCCAACTATCAGTCGTTCGATGCCCATGTGCACGGTGAAGTCACCGCAAGCCTCGCCCAAGACGGTGAGCGCGTGCTGATTGAACTGACCGCACCCGGCCATGATGTGGTTGGGTTTGAGCACCACCCGAAAAATGCCGCCGACCAGCAAACACTCGAAGATGCTTATGCGCTGCTGCGTGATGGTGGGAAACGCTTCCAGCTAGCCAAAGAGGCAAACTGCCAGCTCGCCGAGGCCAAAGTCACCAGCAGTTTTAGCGACTACGATGAGCATCACGGCCACGACGAGCATCACGGCCACGATGAGCACCATGACCACGACGAGCACCACGGCCACGATGAGCACCATGACCACGACGAGCACCACGGCCACGATGAGCACCATGACCACGACGAGCACCACGGCCACGATGAGCACCATGACCACGACGAGCACCACGGCCACGATGAGCATCATGGGCATGATCACGGTAACCACAACACCTTATCAGCGAACTACCAATTCGTTTGCCAAAACCCGCAAGCCTTCACCGAATTGCAAACTGATTGGTTTAGCCTGTTCCCCAACACAGAAACCATCAAAATTCAGGCCTTTACTGATGATAAGGTCTGGGTAGACACCTTGAATCGTGCCAAGTCGCACATCCAGTGGTAGTGAACAAGGAGGCGGGGCGCGTTAAGCGCCCCTGTCAGGCATGATAACCATCGAACAACTGCGTTTTACGTGGCCAGATCAGCCGCAACCGATCTTAGATATCGACATCTTTGCGGTCGGTGAGGGCGAGCATGTATTTTTAAAAGGCCCCAGTGGCAGCGGGAAATCCACCCTGCTGAGCCTGATTGCAGGCATTCATACCCCACAATCGGGAACACTGACGGTCAATCATCAAGCGCTAACCGCACTGAATGATCGTCAACGGGATCAGTTCCGTGCTAACCACATTGGTTATATTTTTCAGCAATTTAATCTGCTGCCCTATTTATCGGTGATTGACAATGTCACCGTCCCGCTGCGCTTTTCTCACACGCGGCGTCAGGCACTCAGCCAGCCTGCACACCAAGAGGCCGCCTATTTACTCGATAAACTTGGTCTTCCCACGCACTGTTACCATCAGCCAGTCACTGCACTGAGTATCGGCCAGCAACAGCGGGTCGCAGCGGCTCGCGCATTAATTGGGGCACCAGCATTGATTATCGCTGACGAGCCCACCTCTGCGCTCGACGCAGACACCCGAAATACCTTTATTCAATTACTTCAAGACCGATGCCGTGAAGCTAATAGCAGCTTATTGTTTGTCAGCCATGACAGCCAATTGGCGCCCTTGTTTGACCGCGATGTCTCGCTTCCCGCGCTTAATCGCACCATACACCGCGAGGAGGCCAACCAATGATTTCACTACTAGGGTTGGCAGGGCAAAGCCTCAAGAATCGCCGCGCCACCGCCCTGCTCTCTTTGCTGACTGTCACCATCGCCGTGGTGCTCTTACTCGGGGTGGAGAAGGTGCGCACCCAAGCTAAAGCCAGCTTTGCCAACACCATCTCCAACACCGATTTAATTGTCGGTGCCCGCTCCGGTCCCATTAATTTACTGCTCTACTCGGTGTTTCGTATTGGTAACGCCACCAACAATATCGGCTGGGACAGTTACCAGCGCCTTCGTGAGCACTCGGATGTGAATTGGACCATTCCCATTTCACTGGGCGATTCTCATCGCGGCTTTCGCGTGGTCGGCACCACCAATGATTACTTTGCTCATTATCAATATGGTCAAAAACAACCACTCGCCTTTCGCCAAGGCGGCCCGTTTTCCGGCTTATTTGATACCGTGATTGGCGCCCAAGTGGCGAAAGAGCTGGGATACAAGATGGGCGATAGTCTGATCATTGCCCATGGACTGGCCGACAAAGGCTTTAATCAGCATGACAATTTACCCTTTACGGTCACCGGGATCTTGGCGCCCACTGGCACCCCCGTCGACCGCAGTGTGCATGTGTCGCTTGAAGCCATAGAAGCGATTCATGTCGGCTGGGAAAGTGGCGCGCGACTCGGCCAAGGTCTCACCCAAGCGCAAGCGCAGCAACGCGAGCTACAGCCGGAGCAGCTGACCGCGGTGATGGTGGGACTAAACAGCAAAATCAAAACCTTTGCCGTCCAGCGCTGGGTTAATACCTATCCACGCGAGCCACTCACCGCGATTATGCCCGGTATTGCCTTGCATGAACTCTGGGGTATGATGCGGGTTGGCGAGCAAGCACTGCTGGTGATCTCCGGATTTGTCGCCGTCGCCGGGCTTTTGGGCATGCTTTCAAGCCTACTTACCAGCCTGAATGAACGTCGGCGAGAAATGGCAATCTTACGTGCGATGGGCGCGCGTCCTTTGCATATTATTTTGCTTCTGGTCAGTGAGGCGGTCGCGCTCACCGTCGCAGGGATCGTCTTTGGCGTGCTCCTGCTTTATGGCGGGCTGGCGCTGGCGCAGCCTTATATCCTCAGTGAGTTTGGCTTGTTCTTGCCACTCGACTGGCCGTCTTCTTATGAGCTATCACTGATGGCAGGTGTGTTAATCGCCGGTTTTATCGTGGGCTTGATCCCGGCCTGGCGGGCCTATCGACAGGCGCTCGCCGATGGCATGACAATTAAGGTGTAACAGATGAAAAAACGGATAACGCTCGGTCTTATCGCTTTACTCAGTGGCCTGTTAAGCTCACTGGCGTGGGCAAGCAGTGAGCCACTCACGCTAGATTGGATTGATTTGGTCCCCGAGCACGAACGCGCCCAATTTGATAGCCGCGGGATGCCGGAAATCAGCCACGACAGTGAGAATCCACAAAGTCTTGTTGGCTCAGTTCGCCCGGAGCTCAACAACAGCCAGGTCAAAATCCCTGGCTTTGTGATCCCTCTAGAAGGCGACGATAAAGTGGTGACGGAATTCCTATTGGTGCCCTTTCTTGGTGCCTGTATCCATGTCCCACCACCGCCACCTAATCAGATTGTTTATGTAAAGTTTGCCGGCGGCGCGCCGATTCAACAACTATGGGATGTGGTGTATGTCGAGGGCACGCTGAAAACCGAGCATGTCAGTCATGACTTGGCAGAAGTGGGATATGTGCTACAAGGCACCGAATTAACTGACTACGACGACGGATAAGTCCCTATCAATCAGTGAGCCCGATCGGCGCACCCGATGTTGTCAGACAATATAATGAGACAAGATCGCCAGTGCGCCAATGTACACGGCAATCAACAGCAGATTGATGGGGTTGAGTTTTTGCTTGCGCACACGCATCCCTACACTTGATTGTTAACACTCATAATGTTAACAAATTTAATCTTTAATTAACATATTTGCCAGCATTAAATTTTGCTGACAATCAGTGTGAGACTCGCATGGCAGAGCAAGACAAACCCGTGGTCGTCGACGCCCATCCCGACAAACGGCAACATCAAGATCACAGTTACAAAGAAGACGCGGATCTGCGTGGCAGTAAAGGACGACTGAAAGCGATTGCCAGTGAGTATCACGTGGATGCGCGCCTGCAGGAAGTTGAGCAGGAAGATCTCGCGCACCGCAGTGCCAACCGCCAGCGTCATGTGATGCAAAAACAGCAGGCCAATCTCGAAGCCATCATCGCTCTGACCTACGACCAGTGTCATAGCGAAACCGCTCAGACCCCAGACCCAGATTGGCTAGTGCGTTTTTTCGATTTAGCACGCAATATTCACGGCCATGCGATGCAGCAGTTGTGGGCGAAGATTCTCAAACAAGAAATGCTCCGCCCCGGCAGCACCTCAATTAAAGCACTGACCATTCTCGAGACCATGACCCAGCGCGAAGCGCAAGCACTGCAACGCGCCTGTGCATTGTCCAGCACCTTTGGTCAAGACAGCACCAAAAAGCTAGTCACCGGTTTTCGCCGCCGCCAAGGCTTGGTGCAACTGCTGCGCCCAGAGCCGCCTCATAAACTCTCGCTGGGTCACTATCAATTGTCTTACACCGACTTAATGCTGTTGATGGACTTGGGGCTGATCCTGCGCACTGAGCTCGAATCCGGCGTGATTGAAATGCAGCCAGCGATGCCGTTTAAACTGCAAGACACCCAATACATGCTCACCCCATTACACAAAGGGATGCGTCTTTATTATTACCGCTTTAGTCCTACCGGCCATGAGCTCGCAAAACTGGTCGGTAAACGCGTGCATCCCGATTACCACCACGCCATTTGTGAGTTGCTCGCCGAAGGCTTTGAGATGCACAGCGATGTGGGCGATACGGTCAACACCCACGCTTAATCCGACGAGCGCAACACTCCGCGCTCACGCAGTATGCGAAGGCAGGTCGCCACATGCTCAGCGACGCTGTGATCACCGGTCAAATGGACCGCCGGTGTTTGCGGTGGCTCATAGTCTGACGATATGCCAGTAAAGGCGGGGATCTCGCCGGCACGCGCTTTTTTGTACAGCCCTTTGGGGTCGCGCTGCTCACACACTGTCAGCGGCGTATCGACAAAGACTTCGATAAACTGCCCCTCTGGCAAACGCTCGCGCACCATCTCTCGCTCCGCACGAAACGGTGAGATAAAAGCACTCAAGACAATAAGGCCCGCATCGGTCATCAACTTGGCCACTTCACCAATCCGGCGAATATTCTCGCGCCTGTCTTGATCGGAAAACCCCAGATCGCGACATAAGCCATGACGAATATTATCACCATCCAGCAAATAGGTATGGTGCCCTTCGGCCACCAAGGCCGCCTCTAGCGCGCCCGCGATGGTCGATTTGCCCGAGCCAGACAAGCCGGTAAACCAAAGCACCACGGGTTGCTGCTGTTTTTGTTCGCTGCGCTGGGCTTGATCAACATGATGCTGATGCCAAATCACATTGGGATCGGTTGGCGCAGATACAGTGTCAGTCATGAAAGTCTCCGCAATTTCGTTGGCCACGCCATGATTAAGAGGCCACCGGCGTTAAAGGAAAAACAATCGGTAACAGGGTGAGCACCACCGCGGAATACACCACAGATAATGGCAGTCCCAGACGCAAATAATCACGTAGCTGGTAATTGCCCACGCTGTATACCAATAAATTGGTTTGATACCCGTAAGGGGAAATAAAACTGGCACTGGCGCCAAACAGCACCGCCATCACAAAGGGCATGGGATCCACCCCATACCCTAGCGCCAAGCTATAGCCCAGCGGAAAAGCCAGCGCCGCCGCGGCATTGTTAGTGATAAGCTCGGTCAGCAACAAAGTCAGCAAGTACACCGCCACCAGCGCGCCTATCGCGCCCCCTGCGCTAAAGGTCGCCATAAACCAATCACTAAAGCGCGCCGACAGCCCTGACGCCAACATTAGTTGTGCCAATGTCAGCGCCGCGCCGACAATCACCACCACTTCAACCGGAAATCGGCGTTGTAAATCGTGCAAGGAGATAATGCCGCTGACCAGCAACACCACCAAATAAGCGGCTAAGCCATTAAGCAGTGGCATCGGGGTCAGCAAGGCAGCGCCGATCACCGCCACAAATCCCGCCAATACCGCAACGCTTTTACGCTCGGAAAGACGGGTACTGGCTTCCAAGCCATTAAAGAGCACGAATTCACGCCGCAACGCTTGGCTGTCTTGGCGAAAGGTTTTGCCCGGCACCAACACCAGCGTATCGCCGGCATGCAAAGGAATATTGCCCAGTCCCCCGTCGAGTTTTTCATGGCCGCGTCGAATGGCGACCACCACGGCATCAAAGGTCTCGCGAAAACGGGCGGCTTTGAGGGTTTTGCCACAAATACTGGCGCTGTGGCTCACCACCACCTCAATCAAATTTTGCCCATCAATGTGATGCTGGCCGAACAAGGTCAGGCCCGGGATCTCTTGTAACGTCGCGACACTTTCTACATCGCCAGCAAACTGCAACTTGTCACCGGCCAATAACGGCGTATCCGGACACACAGGCGCAATGACGCCGTCTTGACGATGAATTTCGGCCAAGTACAAACGGCGTAGTGCCCGCAAGCCATTGTCTGCCACACTGCGACCGCATAAGGGTGAGTCGGCGGCCAACCGTGCTTCAAGCACATACGGCAAGCTCTCTTCTTGTTCACCATCCTGGCGTGGCAACCGGTAGCTGAACGGAATTAACACCAACAGCCCCGCCACCAGTGCCGCGGCACCGATGAACGTTGGGGTGAAAAAGCCCAAACTGGGTAAACCCGCCCGCTCAACAAAGCTGTTCACAATGAGATTGGTGGACGTGCCAATCAGCGTCAGGGTGCCGCCGAGAATGGCGCTGTATGACAATGGGATCAAAAGCTGCGAGGGCGAGTGACGTCGGTTACGCTTGATCGCGCCAATCATCGACACCACCACCGCTGTGTTATTGACCAGCGCCGATAGCAGCGCGCTCGATATGCCTAATTTGGCAATCACGGTGGGTAGCGCGCCGTGCGACGCCTGTCGGGCGACCCAGCTGGTCAGATGGGTTTTCTCCAACGCACAAGAAACCAAAATCAGCAATACCAAGGTCAGCAGTGATGGCGCGGTAAAGTTCGCCGTCAGCGCTTCAACCGAGGTGAGCCCGGTTTGGAACGCCACAAACGCGGCCCCCGCAAACAAGAGTACAGGCTTTATGCGGGTGAGCACCAAGCCGGCGACAATCGCCACCAGCAAGGTGAGTACCGTGGTTTCCTGCCAACTCATCGTTTATCCCAGTTGACGCAGATCCCGCGCTTGCCAATGCGGAAAGTGCTTGCGGATCAGCTGGTTTAACTCAAGCTCAAACGCTGAGAACGACGAGGTGGTTTGCGGCTGCGTCTCCGCCACATGACGGATCATGCCCGCGCCGACCGTCACATTGGTGAGGCGATCAATCAGGATAAAGCCACCGGTATTCGGGCTATCGTGATAGGTATCCAGCGGCACCGCTTCGCTCAGGGTCAAGGTGCAACGACCAATGCCATTGAGCGGCAAGGTGTCTGCGTCATGGGTGTTAAGCGTATTCACATCGACCCCATAGGACAGCGACTCAACCTGCGCCGAGGTTTTCTTGCTGGCCAACTTAATCTCGTATTCGCGCCCCGGAGCCAGTGGGGTTTGCGTCATCCACACTACGTCGGCGTCAAATCGTTGCCCCACCGCCACGTCATCGTCCGCTCGCACCAAGAGATCGCCACGCGAAATATCAATTTCTCTATCCAAAGTGAGGGTAACCGCCTGACCGCTAAAGGCAAATTCACGATCACCGTCAAAGGTGACGATGCGCGCGACCTTCGCGGTAAGCCCAGAGGGGAGTACCTTAACCTCATCGCCCACATGCAACTCGCCACTGGCAAGGGTGCCCGCGTAACCGCGAAAGTTCAGATCTGGTCGATTGACATACTGCACCGGAAAACGGAATGCGCCCGTCCCGCGCGATTTTTCAATGTCGATGGCTTCTAGCTGGCTGAGCAGCGGCTCGCCTTGATACCACGCCATCGCGTCACTGGCATTGACCACATTGTCGCCTTCCAGTGCCGACAAGGGCACCATAGACACCGACAAGCCGGGGTTGAGCTGATCGGCAAACGCCAAATATTGCTCTTGGATTTCATTAAATCGGGCTTGGCTATATTCCACCAAATCCATCTTGTTCACCGCTACCACAAAATGCTGAATACCCAGTAAGTTAGCGATGTATGAATGGCGGCGGGTCTGATCTAAGATGCCGTGACGCGCGTCGATTAAGATCACCGCCACATCACAGGTCGACGCGCCGGTAGCCATATTACGGGTGTACTGCTCATGGCCGGGGGTATCGGCAATGATAAACTTACGTTTGGAGGTGGAGAAATACCGGTACGCCACATCAATGGTGATCCCCTGCTCACGCTCGGCTTGCAGGCCGTCTACCAGTAGCGCCAGATCGGGTTTCTCGCCCGTTGTGCCGACACGCTGGCTATCGGCATGGACCGCAGCCAGCTGATCTTCATAGATCTGCTGCGAGTCGTGCAGCAAACGGCCAATCAAGGTCGATTTACCGTCATCGACCGAGCCACAGGTCAGAAAGCGCAATAAACTTTTGTGTTGGTGCTGTTGCAAGTAACCCTCAATACCCAGATCGGCCACCTGTTGTTGAATTGCTGGATTCATGACTGCTCCTTAGAAATAACCCTGACGCTTCTTGCGCTCCATGGACCCGGACTGATCGTGGTCGATCGCCCGCCCTTGACGCTCACTCGAGGTAGCGACCAACATCTCTTCGATGATCTCTGGCAAGGTATTGGCGTGTGACTCGACTGCCCCGGTCAATGGGTAGCAGCCCAGGGTGCGAAAACGCACCGATTTATGGGTCACGGTTTCGTCGGGCCCAATCGGCATCCGCGCATCATCCACCATGTACAAGGTGCCATCACGCTCTACCACTGGGCGCTCGGCTGCTAAATAAAGCGGAACAATGTCGATATTTTCTAGATAGATGTATTGCCAGATATCGAGCTCAGTCCAGTTAGAGAGCGGAAACACGCGAATGCTCTCGCCCGGGTTCACTTGACCGTTATAGTTGCGCCACAGCTCTGGCCGTTGGTTCTTCGGATCCCAGCGATGGTTCTTATCACGGAACGAATAGACACGCTCTTTGGCGCGGGATTTTTCTTCGTCCCGACGCGCGCCGCCAAATGCCGCATCAAACTTATGCTGATCCAGCGCCTGCTTTAGCGCTTGGGTTTTCATGATATCGGTGTGCTTGTCGGATCCGTGATCAAAAGGATTGATCCCCTGAGCCATCCCTTCTGGGTTTTTGTGCACAATCAGATCTAGCCCGAGCTCCTTGGCAGTACGATCGCGAAAGGCAATCATGTCGCGAAACTTCCAGTCGGTATCGACATGCAGCAGCGGAAACGGGATCTTCCCGGGGTAAAAAGCTTTGCGCGCCAAATGCAGCATCACTGATGAGTCTTTGCCAATCGAATACAGCATCACGGGGTTATCAAACTCCGCCGCGACTTCCCGCAGTATATGAATGCTCTCGGCTTCTAACTGCTGGAGGTGAGTGAGTGTTTTTGCATCCATCCTAACTATCCTTTAAGCGAAGTTAACCACAGCGGTGGGGGCTTGCGTGGGGTCGGCATCGCTTACCGCGCGCCCCTCGCCAAACCATGTCAGCTGACCGGCGAGTGCCGCCACTTCGCCCACCACGATAAGCGCGGGCGACGCAGCTTGCTCCGCCAGCGACGGTAAGTTGTTGAGTTGACCGGTAAAGACTTTCTGCTCCGGACGCGTGCCGTTTTCAATCACCGCCACAGGGGTGTCCGGCGATCGGCCGTGAGCCATCAGTTGGCTTTGAATATGGGCCGACTTCATCAATCCCATATAAATCACCAAGGTCTGACGCGGGCGCGCTAACGTCGCCCACTCCAAGGTGTCTTGTTCTTTTTTCAAATGACCGGTAATAAACAGTGCGGTCTGGGCATGATCGCGATGGGTGAGCGGAATACCGGCATAGGCCGTCGCCCCCGCCGCTGCAGTGATCCCGGGCACCACTTGAAACGAGACACCGGCGTTGGCAAGGGTTTGTAATTCCTCACCACCACGGCCAAACATGAAAGGATCGCCCCCTTTTAAGCGCACTACCCGCTTTCCGGCTCGAGCATGCTCGACCAACAGGCGATTGATGTCGTCTTGGCTCACACTGTGGTAGCTCGCCCGTTTGCCCACACAGATCAGCTCTGCATCTCGGCGGCACAGCTCCATAATCGGTTCAGCCACCAAGTAGTCGTAAAGCACCACATCGGCTTGCTGCATCAATTGCAACGCGCGCAAGGTCAATAGCCCAGGATCCCCCGGCCCGGCACCAATCAACGCCACTTCGCCTTGGGTGGTGATTTGTCCACTAAGCTGTTCCAGCGCTTGCTCGGCTTGCTGGTGTTTGCCCGCCGCGACTAAATCGGCAAACCGCCCACTAAAAGCGGCCTCCCAGAATTTGCGCCGGCCCGTTAAGGTCGGAATACGCGCTTTCAGTTTGTCGCGAAACGCACCCGCCATTGCCGCCATCTTGCCGATATGTTGCGGCACCAGGGTTTCAATTTTTTCTCGTAACATCCGCGCCAATACTGGCGCTTTGCCGCCCGATGAGATGGCAATAATGATGGGGGAGCGATCAACCAAAGAAGGGACAATAAAGCTGCACTTAGGGGTATCATCAACGACATTGACCAAGATATTGCGGCTGTCAGCAGCGGTGGAGACCAGCTCATTGACGAGGGCGTTGTCAGTCGCCGCAATCGCCAGTATCTTTCCATCCAGATGCTCGGGACGAAACGCCTCGCGCAAGACGGTCAATTTCCCTTGCGCTTGCGCCTCCGCAATTTCACGGTCGACGTCAGGGGCAACCACAGTGACGGCCGCGCCCACCTTAAGCAACATGCGCGTTTTGCGCCATGCGACTTCACCGCCCCCTACCACGAGGCAAGGACGGTTTTTGAGCTGAGCAAAGAGGGGGAGATAATCCATGATCGCGCATTCCCTTGATGACAATACCGCCACTATATCGCCCCACATCTATTACCTGAAATTCTATAAATTCATTTTTTATTCTTTTTTGTGATTAAAAGATCTGAAGTGCCTTTGCCTGAAAGGATTAACGATGACTGAGATCGCAAAGCGTGCAAGATATCGGTGTTGAGCGACAGCCGAAGATAATAAGCCGATCAATCGCACAGCTTTCTAGGTATGAGAAACGGCATAATTCATCTGCCTGATAACTAACGCACATTTTTCACTGGAGACTTTGTTATGCGTTTGATGCCATCTGCTGTCGCCACTGCTGTAGTAGCCGGCTTATTTGCCGCCTCTGGCAGTGCCTTTGCCGACACCATTAACCTACGTGTGATTGAAACCACCGACATTCACACCAACGTGATGGATTATGACTACTACAAAAACAAACCGTCACAAAAAATCGGCTTGGTTCGCGCCGCCACTGTGGTTAAGCAAGCGCGTGATGAAGCACAAAACGCACTATTGGTGGATAACGGTGACCTGATTCAAGGCAGCCCGATGGGCGACTACATGGCCAGCAAAGGCATTAAACCCGGTGAAGTACATCCGGTATATAAAGCGATGAACTTGCTCAATTATGAAGTGGGTAACATCGGTAACCATGAATTCAACTACGGTCTAGCATTCTTAAAAGAGTCGATTAACGACGCCAACTTCCCGTATATCAACGCCAACGTGTTCGATGCAGAGACTGGCGAGCATTACTTTGACCCGTATTTGATTAAAGAATACCAACTCAAAGATGAAGACGGTGACAGCCATACCATCAAAGTCGGCTACATCGGCTTTGTGCCACCGCAGATCATGACTTGGGATAAAGCCAACCTTGAAGGCAAAGTGATCGCCAAAGACATTAAACAAACCGCTGAAAAGCTCGTCCCAGAGATGAAAGCCAAGGGTGCAGACGTGGTGGTGGCAATCCCACACTCTGGGATCTCCCAAGCGCCGTATAAAGCGATGGCTGAAGATTCCGTGTATTACCTCACCGATGTCGACGGCATTGATGCCATTGCCTTTGGTCACTCACACGCGGTGTTCCCCGGCGAGGACTTTGCCAATATTCCCGGCGCGGATATCGAAAAAGGCACCATCAATGGCGTGGCCAGTGTGATGGCTGGCCGCTGGGGCAGCCACGTCGGGGTGATTGATCTCGCCCTCGAGCAAGTGGACGGTCAATGGCAAGTCACTGATAGCAACGCGCATGCGCGACCCATTTTTGACCGCGCCAACAATAAGGCATTGGTTGAAGCCGATAAGGCGATGCTTGATGCGGTAGAAGCCGATCATAAAGCCACACAAGATTTTGTGAATCAACCAATCGGCAAAGCCAATGATGTGATGTACTCTTATTTGGCATTGCTACAAGATGACCCAACCGTACAAATCGTCAATCTCGCTCAACAAGATTATGTCGAGCGCATGATCCAAGGCGACCCAGATTTGGCCGACCTTCCGGTTGTCTCTGCCGCTGCGCCCTTTAAGGCCGGTGGACGCAAAAACGATCCGAGCAACTTTACGGAAGTGGAAGCCGGTCAACTGACCTTCCGCAACGCCGCCGATCTTTACCTATATCCGAATACCTTGGTGGCGCTGAAAGTCTCTGGCGCCGAACTCACCCAATGGCTGGAGTGCAGCGCCGGCCAGTTTAATCAAATCGATCCAAACGCAGCGCAGCCGCAATCGCTAATCAACTGGGACGGTTTCCGCACCTATAACTTTGATGTGATTGATGGGGTGGAATACCAAATTGATGTCACCCAGCCCGCGCGTTACGACGGCGATTGTAATGAAGTGAACCCAGAGGCATCACGGATCGTCAACCTCACCTATCAAGGCGAGTCGGTTGATCCCGAGCAAACCTTCTTGGTGGCGACCAATAACTACCGTGCGTATGGCGCGAAGTTCCCGGGCACCGGCAGCGATCATATTGCCTTTGCCGCGCCGGATGAAAACCGCACCGTGGTCGCCAACTACATCAGTCGCGTGAGTGAAGAGGAAGGTGAGGTGACCGTTAGCGCTGACAATAACTGGTCGATTGCCCCGATTAAGGGAGATGCCGTGGTGAGCTTTGAAACCTCCCCGAGTGAGCAAGCGGCGCAGTTTATTGAGCAAAAAGGCCGCTGGTCGATGACGCGAGAAGGAAAAGATGAGGTCGGCTTTGCCGTTTATCATGTTGATTTAGGCCAACCTCGCCAGTAATTAACACAGAAAGATAAATAGCCTTTGAATACCGCAGCCTGTCTGCGGTATTTTTTATGTTCAATCAAGAGGAAATGACATGGAATGGCAACAGGCAACCTTTGACGCGCTGGATACGCGCACTTTATTCACACTGATGAAATTGCGTGTCGATGTGTTTGTGGTTGAGCAAGCCTGCGCCTATCCAGAGCTGGACACGCACGATACGGCGCCAGATACCGTGCATTTAATGGGCTGGCTGAACGGAGAGCTCGCCGCCTATGCCCGTATTCTCGCCCCCGGGGCAAGTTACCCAGGGAGCAGTATTGGCCGCGTGATCATTGCACCCACTCATCGCAATGGGCAATGGGGTCATCAGCTGATCCGCCAAGCCATTCAAGTATGCCAACAGCAATGGCCCGCGCAAAACATCGAAATAGGCGCTCAAGCACACCTACAGCGCTTTTACCAAAAGCACGATTTTGTCGCGTTTTCCGACGTTTACTTAGAAGACGGTATCCCACATATCGATATGCGCTTATCAGTCAGTGAGACGTCTGCCATTTAAGCAAAAAAAATCCCGCTCAAGGAGCGGGATTCATTGTCATGAAGCGTGCGCGATCGTTTCGCGATTATTTTGTCAGGCGGAAACGCTGCATAGTGCTTTGCAGTGATTGCGCCAATTGGCTCAATTCGCTACAGGCTTGCGCAGTTTGATCGGCGCCACCCGCCACTTCTTGTGCTGAATCATTGATGCGCTCGATATTGCGACTGAGCTCATCCGCCACTGAGTCTTGCTCACCACAGGCACTGGCGATCTGCATGCCCATATCAGCAATGTTCTCAACCGAGGTTTCAATCCCACGCACCAATTGCTGCGCCTGATCGCCCTGCTCCACACATTGCTCAATGCTTTCACAGCTTTGGGTGGTGGCGTTGCGCGCTTGGGTTGCAAACTGCTGCAGTTTCTCAATGATAGTGGTGATTTCACCGGTCGAATCTTGCGTTCGGCCCGCGAGGGTACGCACTTCATCGGCAACCACCGCAAAGCCACGGCCCGACTCTCCGGCACGTGCCGCTTCAATCGCTGCGTTCAAGGCCAACAAGTTGGTTTGCTCAGCGATATCACGAATCACATCCACCACCATGTTGATTTGTTTCGACTGCTGATCCAATTCATTCACAGTATCGCCGGTTTGACGCATGTCCTCGGCGACTTTGCGAATCGAGGCCACCATACCGTCAATGTCTTGTGCGCCCATGCGCGACTGTTCACTCGCTTCATTGGCCGCGGTGGATGAGCTCTCGGTGTTCTGCGCCACATCCGCCACGGTGGCTTTCATTTGCGCCATCGCGGTCGCGACTTGTGATACTTCATGCTGCTGATTTTGCATACCGCTGGAGGTTTGGCTAGAAACCGCACTCACTTCTTCTACCGCACTGCTCAATTGAGTGACCGCGGCAATCACTTCTTCAATCAAGCTACGCAAGCTATCTTGCATGGCGATACTGGAGTCGGCCAATTTACCCATTTCATCATTACCAATCTGGCTACGATCCAACTGGTAAGTCAGGTCGCCCTTGGCAATCGCAGACGACTGCTCCATCACCAAGCGTAGCGGATTGATAATCGCGCGGGTGAAGATAATCGCGACCACAATCATAAAGGCAATCACCGCAAACAATACCCCGATAATGGTCATGCTCACCGTCGACACTTGATTCAGCATGGAGGTGCGGTTTGAGGTAATAAACCCTTGGGTCAGCTCAGACATTTCTTTAAGCGATTTATCCAACTGGCCAAAGGTGCCGAACGAGTTCGACAGGATTTTTTGCGCCGCGGTCAGTTGTCCCGCTTCGACCCTGTCAGGAAAGGCACTGAGCTCTTGATTGTATTGGTCCCAGTGATTTTGAATACGAGTAAAAATAGCACGCTCGTTGTCGTACCAAAGGCTTTCTTCATAGGCATCAAGCGCGCGGCTATAATCGCGCTTCATGACATCGATTTCACCCAAGATTTCACGTCGTTCTGCCGGATCACTAAAGGTGAGAACCGCATACTGATCTTGACGAATACGTATTATCTCTTCATTGAGTCGCTCGATCTCAAGCACTGCGGGGAGGGTATCGTCCGTAAAGTTCAGCATATTATCGCGCATGCCGCTGACTTGGGTATAGATATAAAACCCAAAGATCACCACAGCGATACCAATCAGGGAAAAAGCCGCCGTAAACTTTTTACCAATAGATAGATTTTTCAACATGGAAAAGCGAGTCCTCAACAAATTAGTGATTAGCGTGTTAATGCCTAGACATCCATGTTGAGGCGGGCTTGCGTGTCTGTCCTACACAGCGGCACGAATACTAGCACAAAAAATAACCAAAGTGTGATGAAAGACTCATTATTTTTGCAAAAAGTCTGTCATACAATGATGGCTGATTGTGTAAGCATTCTTGCCCTGAACAGCAACTTATCCCTTTTCCGCCCCAATGGTGTAGCGTATTCGGCTCTATTGACCGATTTATAAAAAGTAGATCAAAAATCGTCCGGCAGCGACTTTAATCACACATCGAGTAGAAAAAAGACAGAACAAGGCTGAGATAAAGAGAGGTTGACTACCGAAAGCACCCTGTTACCAGTGCTTTCGGTTGGGCTCGTGGCGTCAAAAGACTAGCGTTGGCGAGCAAAACCGCCATCAGACAAACGGAAATAGAGTACCGATTGCCCTTTCTCGGTTTCGATTTGCAGAATATCTAACGCACCACTCTGTGTACGTTTAAAGCGGATCCACTGCCCTGGCTGGATGCGACTAATCGGCTTTCCCTCACCTTCAATATTGGCAATCGCATACAGATCGGTTAACGCTAGATCGTAGCGACGAAAGACTTTGGCCAGCGTGTCACCGGGCTCAATTTGATGGCTCACCCAAGGGCTATTTTCTTTTTTTTCAGCTTGTTGAGTCGCAGGCTCAGCAGTTGACGCCGCGACTGACGAATCACTTTGCGACGCTGACGATACATTCGCCCCTGTATTCAGGGCGACGGGTTGACGAGTTTGGGGCGAGGGGGCTTTGGGCGAGGGACTAGGAAGCACAGCCAACACCAATACAGTCGGGATAAGCACCATCAATAGGCGTCGGTGTAAAGCCGGTAGGCGTTGCCAACCCTGCTTTAGCCCCGTCAAACCATGTAGGCTTTTTACGCTAGGACGGTTTTCCCATCCCGCTGTGAGTTTCTCTCGCCATCCAGCACGCAGTTTGTTCCAGTATGAACGCATTGCTGTTAACTTCATTGCCACTCCGCGCATGTTTTGTTGTTTTGTCCTCATCTTGGACGCCTTATTGGCACAAAAGTTTACCCACGAAACCATCACCTGTTATCCTTTCACACTTTATTGACGCAAAAAAGAGAGACGTTATGTCTGACGTACAACTGGAAACTGTCGAGCAGAAGGCGAGCTATGGCATCGGCCTACAAATGGGCCAACAGCTTGCCGGTAGCGGCCTAGAAGGCTTACATGTTGATGCCATTGCAAAAGGCATCAGCACCGCGCTGGCTGGCGAAATGCCAGAGATTGAAATTGACGACATCAATAACGCATTGCGTGAGCTTCACACAAAAGCGGAAGAAGTTCGTCAAGAGGCTGCAAAAGCACAAGCAGCAGAAGGCGATGCCTTCTTGGCAGACAATGCCAAGCGCGAAGGCGTCACCGTGACAGATTCAGGTTTGCAGTACGAAGTACTGGTACAAGGTGACGGTGAAATTCCAACCAGCGATAAGCAGGTGCGTGTTCACTACCATGGTCAATTGATTGACGGCAGTGTATTTGATAGCTCAGTCACACGTGGTGAGCCGGTTGAATTCCCGGTGACTGGCGTGATTAAAGGTTGGATTGAAGCCCTGCAAATGATGCCGGTAGGCTCTAAGTGGAAGTTGTATGTGCCACAAGATCTCGCCTATGGCGAGCGTGGTGCGGGCGCAGCCATTCCTCCGTTTGCCGCCCTTGTCTTTGAAGTTGAGCTACTCGACATCCTGTAATCGCTGACTGAATACAAGCGCCAAATCAGGAATGAAAAAGCGATGCCTCGGCATCGCTTTTTGTCTTTTCATCCAGCGTTATTGCACGTATTCACGTGGGTTCACCGCGCCCCACCAGCTATAGATTTCTGGGAAAATCACATCCGCATTGGTCTCATACTCTACCGCACCAATGGTTTTATCCCCTTGCTGACCGAATAGCACCACCTCATCGTTGGGGGCCACTTGATCCGCAATATCAGTAATATCAACCATTATAGTGTTCATTGACGCAACGCCGACAACAGGCACGCGATGCCCCTGAATGAGCACATCAGCATCATTACCCATTTTACGGGGGAAACCATCCGAATAGCCGACCGGTAAATTGGCCAGAATAGAATCGCGCTCCAAGGTATAAGTGCTGTCATAACCAACCGTGCTGCCCGCGGGTAAATGATGCACAGAAGCCACCTTGGTCTTAAAGCTCATGATGGGCGGAAACTCTCGGTTGGTTGGCTGATCGCCATACAGCGCCCCACCAGGGCGAACCATATCAAAATGACCCTCTGGCACGTTTAAAGTGACAAACGAGTTCGCGGCATGCAGCAAGACATCTTCACGCTTCAAGTCTGCCTGTTCAATCAACCACTCACTGTTGGTTTTAAATTGTCCTAACTTGCTGCGCACATAATCGGCTTCGTAGTTAGGAAAGTGCGTCATGATACCGACCACGTTAAAACGCGGGTCAGTGGCAATATCCAACGCGACTTGCTTACCCGCTTCCTCGTTCATCTCGATGCCATTGCGGCCCATTCCACCGGCATTAAACGCCATATGGACTGGAATGGTAATATCATGTTTCTCGGCAAGCTGACGCATTTGTTCGGCTTGCTCTGCCGACCCAATCAGCTCTTGCATATTCAATGCTAATGCGCTCTCCATTTCCTGTAAGGTCGCGGTGCGCACACGCATGATCTCGCCGGTAAAACCGCCTTCACGCAAGGTCCGCGCTTCTTCATTGCTAGCAATGCCAACACAATCAATGCCACTGGCAATCACAGTAGGTAAAAGACCAGCAATACCATTGCCATAGGCATCGGCTTTCATGACCACACAAATCTTGGTGCCTTCGCTGACTTTCTGCTGCACACGTTGAATATTGTCGCCAAAGGTGGAGGTGCTCACTTCTAGCCAGCCGTTGCCATGCCCCATATAACGATTGCCGGTATCAGGCGTCGACGGCGTAGGCGAGGAGTAATCCATGACGGCGGGTGCCCCAAGGGCAACGACACCGGCGACGGCAAGCGCCACTAAAGAGAATTTTTTGTTCATAAGCTTCACTGTTGGTCACATAAATGGAGCATCCGTGACGTGTTAAATAAAAGCTGACCGCTTTTATTTATGCCTCCTGGCAATGCGCGCTGTTTATATCACAGAACACTTCACGGCTGACGAGTCACTCAATAAAAAAGATAGACAAGTTCCGAGTGTTTGAACAAAAAAACGCCACCCTAGGGTGACGTTTGAGAGAAGCGTTGTCGCATACAAGACTCAACATGCTATATGCCAGCGCCATCATTCAAGTCATCTTCGTGCAATCCACATTCGCGTTTTAAGCCAAAAAAGCGTGTTTGTTCATCTCGCATACCTGGCTCCAAGCGCTGGGTAGTATGCACATCACCCACTGACACATAGCCTTGGTCTCGCAAGGGATGATACGGCAAATCATGCTCGCGCAAGTAGTCATCCACCGCTTGGTTCGACCAATCAATCACGGGCAAGAACTTAAATACTCCATGCTGGACACTGAGTATCGGCAGATTGGCGCGAGAGTCTGATTGACCCCGGCGCAATCCCGACAACCAGGTGCCGGCGTTAAGCTCTCGCAACGCGCGCTTCATCGGCTCGACTTTGTTGATGTGATTGTATTGGGTGATCCCCTCCACCCCTTGCTCCCACAGTTGGCCATAACGCGCTTCCTGCCAAGCGGGGCTAAGTGCGGCGCGATACACCCGTAAGTCCAAATCCAGCCTTGTGGTTAAGGTATCGATAAACCGATAGGTCTCTGCAAACAAGTAACCCGTGTCGGTTAAAATCACTGGAATATCCGACTTCACCTGGCTGACCAAGTGCAGCATCAATGCCGCTTGCACCCCAAAGCTCGACGAGAGGACAAACTGCCCTTCAAGGTGCTCTAACGCCCAGGCGACACGCTCAGATGCCGAGAGTGCCTCCAAGGTGGCATTCACCTCCGCCAATGCCAAGGCTTGCTGGCTTTTATTCATCGCGGCAATGTCAGCTAAGGCTAACGTCGCGTTAGGTTGAACGGTTTCAGGCATAAAAATCCCTCTTAGATACATGCACGGGGGCAATCACCTCGCGGCGGATCAAGAAATCACCAAAGTGCTCACCCGCTTCGCGCTCTGTCGCCCAGCGACCAATCAACTGATCCAATTCTTCAAGGATCTGACGATCGGTGATGTTCTCTTTGTACATTTTGGGGATGCGGGTACCTTCCCAATTCCCACCTAAATGCAAGTTATAACGACCCGGCGCTTTACCCACCAAACCCACTTCTGCCAACATGGCGCGGCCACAGCCGTTCGGGCAACCGGTTACACGCAGTACAATCGGATCATCTTGCACCTGATGTTTTTGCTGAATTTTCTCCACTTCCGTGACAAAGTCCGGCAAGAAGCGTTCGGCTTCAGCCATCGCCAGTGGACACGTTGGGAAGGAGACACACGCCATCGAGTTGGTGCGCTGCACACTGTGTTCGTCATCAATTAGACGGTAACGGCGCGCTAACGCCTCAATCTCGTCTTTTTGCGCTTCCGGGATCCCCGCGATGATCAGGTTTTGATTCGCGGTCATGCGGAAATCGCCCTGATGAACTTTAGCTATCTCCGCCATGCCGGTTTTGAGTGGTTTTTCTGGCGTATCACGCAAACGACCATTTTCGATAAACAGGGCGAGGTGGTATTTACCGTCAATGCCTTTGGTCCAGCCTAAGCGATCGCCGCGTCCGGTAAAGGTATACGGGCGGCTTGGCGCAAAACTCACCCCGGCGCGCTTTTCCACCTCCGCTTTGAACACATCCGCACCAACGCGATCAAGTGTGTACTTGGTTTTCGCATTTTTACGGTTTGAGCGGTTTCCCCAATCACGTTGGGTGGTGACCACGGCTTCCGCGATCTTCAGTGTATGCTCAAGCGGAATAAAGCCAAAGTCATCCGCGCGACGCGGGTAGGTGTTGGTATCACCATGGGTCATCGCCAGCCCACCACCAACGAGGACGTTAAAGCCGACAAGCTGTCCGTTCTCAGCAATGGCGACAAAGTTGAGATCGTTGGCGTGCACATCCACGTCGTTTTGTGGCGGGATCACCACCGTGGTTTTGAACTTACGTGGCAGATAACGCTCACCCAAAATCGGCTCTTTGTCTTGGCTGCCTTCGACTTTTTCACCGTCGAGCCAAATCTCTGCGTAAGCGCGGGTTTTAGGCAGCAAGTGCTCGCTTATCCGCTTTGCCCAATCATAAGCTTGCTGATGGAGCTCTGACTCCACCGGGTTGGACGTACACAATACGTTGCGGTTCACATCCCCAGCGGTGGCAATCGAGTCAATGCCATATTCATTCAAGGTCTGGTGCATGAGCTTGATGTTAGGCTTAAGGACACCATGAAATTGAAAGGTTTGTCGGGTGGTCAGGCGAATACTGCCATAGAGCGAGCTTTCACGGGCAAACTTATCAATCGCCAGCCATTGCTGGGGCGTAATGATCCCGCCCGGCATCCGCGCACGCAACATCACATTGTGCAAAGGCTCCAGTTTTTGTTTTTGTCGCTCGGCACGGATATCGCGATCATCTTGCTGATACATACCATGGAAGCGGATCAGCTGGAAATTATCATCCGTGAATCCGCCAGTGATCGGATCATCCAAGTCTTGATCAATGGTGCCACGCAAGTAATCACTTTGCTCTTTCAAACGCTCGTTATCAGCTAGTGGGCCCAGTGTATCGCCCGCAAATTTCTGCTCACTCATTAGTACACATCCCTTTGATAGCGCTTATCTTTGCGCAATTCATTAATAAAGGCTTCCGCTTGCTCACGGCTTTGCTGGCCCTGTGTTTGGGCTATCTCGATTAAGGCTTCATGAACATCTTTCGCCATTTGATTGGCATCACCACACACATAGATGTAAGCGCCGTTCGATAGCCATTGCCATACCGCCTCAGCACGCGCGAGTAACCGGTGCTGGACATACACTTTCTCAGCCTGATCGCGGCTAAAGGCCACATCCATCCGCGTCAGCAGGCCAGATTTAAGGTATTGCTGCCATTCAACCTGATAAAGAAAATCGTCAGTAAAGGTGCGATCGCCAAAGAACAGCCAGTTATCACCCTTTGCCTCTCGTTGCTCTCGCTCTTGCAAGAAAGCACGAAATGGCGCAATGCCAGTACCGGGGCCAATCATAATAATGGGGGTGTCATCACTGGTTGGCAGTTTGAAGTTATCGTTGTGCTCAACAAACACCTTGACCGTCTCGGCCACTTCAGCGCGGTGGGCGAGAAAGCTCGAAGCGCCGCCTTGGCGTGATTCTCCGCTCTCATGCTGATAATCCACCAGCCCGACGGTAAGGTGCACTTCGTCCTCCACTTCCGCTTGGCTAGAGGCGATCGAGTACAAACGCGGCGTGAGTCGGCGCAATATCGATTGAAACTGCTCGACATTCAGGTTGACGTCCGCCAGTGCCAGCACATCAATCAGCTGAGTGCGATTAGCAAACTCGCGCAATGCAGCTTTGTCTTCCGTCAATGCGGTGAGTGTATCGCTCTCAGATAACGCTGCCAGCGCACTGACCTGCTGTGGGTTAGAGGCGGTGATCTCATAGTGGGCAATTAGCGCGTCTCGCAACGAGAGGCTGTCACCGTCGATATCGACGGTTTCATCGCCACGCAGACCCACCTTGGCGACGATGCTGTCCACCAGTTCGGGATCATTTTGATACCACACCCCCAAAGCATCGCCTGGCTGATATTCAATGCCGGATTCATCCAGATCCAGCTCAACATGATAAACCGCTTTATCTGAGCCTCGTCCGGTAATGCGCTGGCAGGTGAGTAGTTCAGCGGTATAAGGCGACTGTTTGGTATATTTTGCTTGCGCGGTGGCTTGATGAAGCGGCACTACCTGCGCATCGCCACTGGCCTTAAACTGTTGCTTCACCTCGGCTAAAGTTTGCTCTCGCCAAGCACTGGCCGTGGCTTCATAATCCACATCGCAATCAAGGCGGGCGACCATCGGCTTGGCGCCAAGCTTTTGCAAAAAGGCATCAAAGTCTTTCCCCGTCTGGCAGAAGTACTCATAACTCGAGTCTCCCAAGCTCAAGACGGCATAATGAAGATGATCCAGTTTGGGGGCTTTTTTCGATTGCAAAAATTCATGTAACTCAATGGCGTTATCGGGCGGCTCGCCTTCACCATTGGTGGAAGCAACAATCACAAGATGGGTTTCTTTGCCCAGTTGCTTGCCTTTGTAGTTATCTGCTGCAACCAATTTGGCCGGGATCCCAGCCGCTTCCGCTTCCTGATGCAGCGCCTCCGCCACGCCTTTAGCATTGCCGGTTTGTGACGCATACAAAATGGTTAGGGTATGGTTGGGGGCAGAACTGGCTTGTGGCATAGCATTGGGTGCCGCCGCTTCACCAGCAGGTGTTTGGCTTAACCCCCAAAAATAACCACTGATCCAGGCCAGTTGCTGCGGTGACAACTCCGCCACTGCTTGTTGCAACTGGCCTATCTGCTGATCATTGAGCGGGCTGGTTAACCCGGAGAGATCCTTGAGTAACATGGTGACGACATTCCTTGCTAACATTGCGTGAATGCTAGCGTACCCTCACCAATTAATAACAATAAAGAATAGATGTGAATGTTTTATAACTTTTTGTAAGGTAGGTGCGCAGCGGTGTGTCATTGAGCGGGAACATAACGTTAGTCAGCAATACGAACTTGCTGAAAACCAATCTCAAGCGCATTCAACGTCGCTTGGTCAATATCGGTAAAGCATTGTTCAATCCCTTCAGCATTGGTAAGCGCCATTAAACCACCACCGGTGTGGCGACACTCAACAACCCACCCCTCGCTATCTAACGAAGGCTCAACAACCGCCTCAATCAAAAGCTGCTGACGGTATAAAGCACGTAGCTGTTCGGCTGTCATGATGCTTTGCCCACTGAATTGGATCACTTATTGAGTTTAGTCTCAGATAAGCAAAGCTGCCATGCAGGAGGCTTGATGAGCAGAGGCGATGTTGTCACCGCCTCCGCATTGAGGTGGTCTCTATTAAAAGAAACCCAATGGATCAATGTCGTAGCTAACGAGTAAGTTCTTCGTTTGTTGATAGTGACCCAGCATCATTTTGTGTGTCTCCCGCCCGATCCCTGACTTTTTGTAGCCGCCAAACGCCGCGTGTGCAGGATAAAGGTGATAGCAGTTTGTCCAGACCCGCCCTGCTTCAATCGCACGTCCGACACGATAGGCACGGTTCATATCACGGGTCCAAAGCCCTGCACCCAACCCGTACTCGGTGTGGTTAGCAATCGCTAAAGCTTCCGCCTCATCTTTAAAGGTGGTCACCCCAATCACCGGCCCAAAGATCTCTTCTTGGAACACCCGCATATTATTATGACCTTCCAGTAGGGTCGGCTGCACATAATAGCCGCCGCCCAAATCCTGGTGACTACCGCCAATTAATACCTTCGCGCCCTCTTCTTGCCCGACCTTCAAATAGCTCATGATCTTATCAAACTGTTCGTCTGATGCTTGCGCCCCGACCTGGGTCTCGGTGTCGAGCGGGTTACCCTGTTTTATCGTGCCTGCGCGCTCAATCACGCGTGCGATAAAGTCGTCATAGATACTTTCCTGGATCAGCGCGCGCGACGGACAGGTGCACACTTCGCCTTGGTTGAAAAAGCCAAGCAACAAGCCTTCTACCGCTTTATTGATATATGCTTCTTCTTGCTGCATCACATCTTCAAAATAGATGTTGGGGGATTTTCCGCCCAGCTCAACGGTTGAAGGAATGAGGTTTTCTGCCGCGCAACGTAGAATGTGATGACCCACTGGCGTAGAGCCTGTGAACGCCAGTTTGGCAATCCGAGACGACGTCGCAAGCGCTTGGCCCGCCTCTGCGCCATAACCATTGACCACGTTAACCACACCAGCAGGCAGCAGATCGCCAATCAACTCCATCAATAGCAAGATGGTCGTCGGGGTTTGCTCCGCCGGCTTGAGTACCACGCAGTTGCCCGCCGCCAAAGCCGGCGCAAGCTTCCATGACGCCATCAGTAAGGGGAAGTTCCACGGAATGATCTGCCCCACAACACCTAAAGGCTCGTAAATATGATACGCCACCGTGCCTGCATCCAGCTCCGCCGCAGTACCTTCTTGGGCGCGAATACAACCGGCAAAGTAGCGGAAATGATCGGCGCAGAGAGGAATATCCGCCGCCAAGGTTTCACGTATCGCTTTACCGTTTTCCCAGGTTTCCGCCACGGCGAGCATTTCGAGGTTCGCTTCAATCCGATCCGCTATTTTTAACAAAATATTGGCCCGATCAGTGACAGAGGTTTTGCCCCATGCGTTTTTGGCGCCATGAGCCGCATCCAGTGCCAGATCCACATCGTCGCTACTTGAGCGCGGCACTTCAGCAAGGGTTTCGCCAGTGCACGGTGACGTATTGGCAAAATACTGCCCTTTCACCGGCGGCACCCATTCACCACCGATAAAGTTTTGATAACGCGACTTAAAGCTAACCACTGACCCATCTGTTCCTGGTTTTGCGTAGATCATACTCTTTCCTTATTCCGTGTTTGAGTAGATGGCGGAGCACGTACTGCTCTCTCCTTGCCGTTATTGCTCAAAAAGCGTGGCAGAGATTTTAATGGCTGGGTATTAGGCGAAAGTCGCAGTGAGACATGGGCAACAGAAGCGAATAGGCAGAATCTTCAGGTATAAAAAAACCGCGCATGTGCGCGGCTTTTACTCGTTGCCTTGACGCTCAACCGATTAAAAGTCGAGCTCTGCACCGACAAAGAAGCCAGTCACATCAAGCTCTCCGTCATTATTGTCAAAGTAGTCGAAGTCATGGTCGATCATGCGATAACCGCCTCGCACGTTCAAATCAGCGGCCACTAAACCTAACTGATATTGCAAGCCCGCTTCGGCATCCAAGGTGCTGGTGCCATCAAACTCGCCTTTGCTCACGGTGGCAAATACAAATAAAGGCGTGCCGACTAGACCTACACGTGCATCGGCATAAATGTTCGGTTGCCACTCGTCAAAGCTTTGCCCTTGAAACTTGCCGGATTGGAAACGCTGCATATTAATGCCCGCATCGACCGACACGAGATCGTTATCGAGAAACTCGTAATAGGCAACAAAGTCAATTTGGTCAAAATCAACATCAGGGTTATCCACGCTCACCGAGGTTTGGCGGATTTTCGCATTGGGGATCAATGGTAACGGATGCTCAATCGCCGCGTAATAAGAGCCAGCAGTGCTCGCATCATCGGCTTCTACATTATTGACGTCAGCATCCATAAACCAGGCATCCGCCCCTACTTTACCGCCTGCCAAGGTATCTGCCTGAGCGGGCATGGCCAAAAACGCAGTGAGCGCTGCGGCGGCAAGCGTCATTGAAGTGGTTTTCATGAAACTCTCCACATTGTCGATTAAAAAAGGTCGTCACGCGGAGGCGGCAAAGCCATGCCTTGTCGCCGATTGCTTAGAATAATAGCAAGCTTTGTGCCGAGGTGAAGAGAAAAACCCGCAACGGCGTGTGTTTGCTGTGTCGACGCGCAAATTTTGTGCGCTTAACGGCGACGGAATCGTGCCCAGCGCTTTTCGTTGATAATCACTTCAGGCTCACCTTTGCGGCTGCGACGCTGGCGTTTAACAAGCCACACAACCAAGGCGATCACCAAAAGCCATGGTAGTAGCTTAAGCAGCGTACCTATCATCCCGGCCAACATCATCACGGCAAAGCCGGCCAACATGGCCAACACCATGCCCATGATGCTTACGCCTGTCATAAACAATACAACAGCAAAGCCAATCAGAAAGAGTATTTCGATCATTGCGATCTCCTTGTCTTGATAGCGAGACAGACTTTGCAGGTTTCAGGCCAATTTGTCACTCTATATTTTCTCATTAATTCAATAGATTACAGCGTTGCCTTCAGGTCTCCATGAAGGTGCGGTTATATTTTCACCAATAATTGGTGCTTTTCACCGGTTCAGGCATCAAGCCATTGCTCAGGGATATGGCTCATTGCGGTGGTCAGTACCTCAACACCCGCACCCGGCTTGTGCGCATTCTCGCTGATATAGCGGCGCCATTGCCGCGCGCCTGGCATATTTTGGAACAGACCTAACATATGGCGGCTAATATGGTTGAGTTGCGCCCCTTGAGTGAGCTGCTGTTCAATGTATGGGAACATCGCCTCGACTGCTTGGCGACGTGTAATGCGAGGGGTTGTCTTGCCAAATAAACGCTGATCGACCTCGGCCAGCATAAACGGGCTCTGATAAGCTTGGCGGCCGACCATCACGCCATCAAGATGCGCTAGGTGCTGTTCCGCTTCCTCAAGGCTTTTCACCCCGCCATTGATGGCAAGTGTGAGGTGCGGAAAATCTTTTTTAAGCTGATAAACACGCGGGTAATCCAGCGGCGGGATCTCCCGATTTTCTTTAGGACTCAGCCCTTTTAGCCACGCCTTACGTGCATGCACGGTAAACATATCACAACCACTCTTTTCACTGACGGTACCCACAAAGTCAGTCAAAAATTCGTAGCTGTCTTGCTCATCAATACCAATGCGGGTTTTCACCGTAATAGGCACATCGGTCACTTCGCGCATGGCAGCCACACACTGCGCCACCAGCTCAGGCTCAGCCATTAAGCACGCCCCAAAACGCCCGTTTTGCACCCGATCCGACGGGCAACCAACGTTGAGGTTAATTTCATCATAACCACGCTCAGCCGCCAGCTTGGCGCATGTTGCCAAGTCCGCCGGATCCGATCCCCCCAGCTGCAACGCCACCGGATGCTCCTGTTCGTTGTAGGCAAGGTAATCGGCCTTACCATGAATGATCGCGCCTGTGGTGACCATCTCAGTAAACAGCAAAGTGTGTTCTGATAGTAAGCGATGAAAATACCGGCAGTGGCGATCGGTCCAATCCAACATGGGCGCAACAGAGAAACGCTGCATCACCGTTTTTGGCGTCACATCAGGGCTGGCGGCGGTTTTGCTGGGGTTAGTCATGGTCTCGAATCTCTGCAAATTACGTTGAACGACGGTCGTTTTCGACAGGCGGACGCGGATTATACACATTGCACCGGTAAGATTTAAGCAGAACAGGTGAACGTGAAGGGTTTGAAATAGAAACGGGTGAGAATACGAACGCGGCTGTAATGACCTAAAGTAGATGGCGACCCTTTTCTCCTAGCGCTGCTGCGAAAGCCGAAAGTATTTTTCTGCCACTAAGTAGCTGATCACCGCCTCTTTTTGTCGGTCGCGGAATTGGTTTACCCATTGATGAGCACTGTTGATGATCGCTTGTGCTTCATGCGGATGGGTGAGGTAGTAGTCAATGACTGCCTCTAGGTTGGAAAAATCGGCGTTGACCTCGGCATAGTGGACTCCAGGGATTAATTGGCCCTCCATAAACCAAGTTTCATATTCCATTGGGGGTGACAAGCAAAGCGAGTTAGAGGACATGATCCATTTTAAGTTGGTGGCAACGTCTTTCCCTTCCACACTGAGAATAAACTTATGCTGTAGCTGCGCTTGCGGTGTCAGCGGGGCTTTTCGATAGGCTTGGTCAGTATCATTCGCGGGGCGTGTATCCCCGACATCAATAGTTGGATGCGTGTAAAAGCGCTGAAGAAGCTGGCGGCGCTTGTGATTGAAGCAGCGCCCACGCCATACCGCGCTATCGCGTTTTTGCCCAAACGGCACAGGATCATTAATAAATTGGAAGTGACGCACCGCGTTGAGCTTGAGCAGGACGGCGTTTTGATTGTCGCCATGAATCGGTCGGCTTTTCACGAATGCTGGCGTGGGCGGCGGTTGTGTCACATCGCCGCCTAAGTAATGCAGAAACAAACCATTTGGGAACCAGCGCATTACCCGCAATATATCGAGAAAATATACCGAGCCTTGATCTTGTCTCACACGGCCCGTCTGATGATCGCAATATTGCTCAGACAAACAAAATGGCGCATTCAAACGGTTATAGTAGCTGACGCGCTGGTCGATATCGGATTGATGTTGCTGATAAGTGGGGAAAAGTTGCCTGCGCATCCAAGTGCGATACCAATCATTAGGGATCGCATTGAGTGCCAAGTTATAACTATAGTAGCGGAGTTTATTCACGGCCTTGCTCCGTCAATCCATATGCAGGAAAGCCTAGTTGAGCAAGATGACGAGGGTATGAAATGGGCGAGAGAGCCGAACGATGTGCTCTCTCGCGACAAGACTTATTCGATGGTGAATTTGCCTTTCATCACAGTCCAGTGGCCTGGGAATGAGCAGAAATAGGTTAAGTCTTTGCCTTGCAAACCTTCGGTTGAGAAGGTGATGGTGGTGCTTTCGCCGCCGCCAATCAGCTTAGTGTGTGCCAAGATGCGATCGTCGCCTTGTGGCAGATAGTCGTTATCTGCGCCGGCACCGGCGCCTTTCATGGCGATATCTTGCAGGTTAGACGTTTCCGACAGCACCCAGTTGTGGCCCATAGAGGTCACAGGCATTGAGCCTTGATGCTCCAGCGTTAGCGTAACTTCGCTGCAGCTTGCTGGTACGGACAACGATGACTGGTCGTAGGCCATTTTATCGCCGGTGGTGACAGTTAACTCACACTCATTGGCAGCCGCTTGCGTTGAAACAGACGCGAACGCCAGGGCGGCGAGGGCTAACAGTTTTTTCATCGGTACATACTCCTATTATGGATGTAAAGGTATGTTTTTAATGCCTGTGGCACGCTGTCATCATACTGACATGACAGCGCAAAACAGTTAGCCGATTCAAAAATCGACTGATTGGTTTTTATTTTTACTTCTATCATTACTGTAGGGTAACTGATCGCGATCAAGTGATATTGGACTACCTATTTACACTTGTGGCAAAGCGCATAGGATGACGATAGGTGGGGTGCGATGTTATACAGCTATGGTAAGATAACTGACTGACTGTTAGCACTTTGAGGCGCTATGACCAACACCACTGGGTTACTGCACCGCGCACAGCAGCTTTGCGAGCAACGCGGCGTGCGATTAACGCCGCAGCGGACGCGCGTTTACGAGATTATCGCCAACTATTCACGTGCGATCACCGCCTATGAGCTGCTAGACGAGCTGCGTGAAACAGAGCCACAAGCCAAACCACCAACGGTTTATCGTGCGCTAGACTTTCTGTTAGCGCAGGGGTTTGTGCATAAGGTGGAGTCAACCAATAGCTATATCGCTTGTTGTCATCTTGGCCACCAGGGGCACTGCTCCCAACTGCTCATCTGTGATCAATGCGGCACCGTGGAAGAGTGTCACACTGAGGAGCTTTCTGAGGCGTTGCGTGAAAAGGCGCAAACAATGGGGTTTGAGGTCCAACATCACGTGATTGAAACCCATGGTACCTGCGCACAATGCCTAGCTCACTAATACTGAATTGATTAGGACGGACATTCTTTATGGAAGCACAATTCGTCAACCCGTTTCTTACTTCACTGATCAATGTGCTACAGACGATGGCACAGCTGGAAATCCAGCCAGAGAAGCCTCACTTGAAAAAGTCAGAGATCGCCAAAGGGGACGTTTCTGGGTTAATTGGCATGGTCGGCCCACAGACTAAGGGCTCCTTTTCCGTCACCTTTGATGAAGATATGGCGCTTGAAATCATGCAGCGTATGCTTGGAGAGCGGTCCGAGTCGATTGATGAAGAAGTGACGGATATGGTCGGTGAGATCACCAATATGGTGACAGGTGGTGCGAAGCGTATTTTGTCAGAAAAGGGCTTCGAATTTGAGATGGCGACCCCTGTGGTCGTATCCGGCAAAGGCCATACCATCAACCACAAAAGCGATGGGCCTGTGATCATCATGCCATTTAAATCCCCGCACGGCACTGCCTTTATTGAGATCTGCTTCGATCACTAAACGGACATACGTCGCAGACGGTCACGCGTTGTGCCAAAGGCGATAGCTCACTAGGTGGCCTCCAATGGTTGGCCCCAAAAAATATAAAAACGCCGCGATAACCATCGCGGCGTTTGACTTTCTCAATCACGGTTCCGCTCAGTTTAGGCTTGGCGCCACTGTTTAAACGCGTTGATCAGGCCATTGGTTGAGCTATCGTGGCTTTCGACCTGCTGCGCATCACCGAGCTCAGGCAGAATGTTACTCGCCAGCTGTTTACCGAGCTCAACGCCCCACTGATCAAAGCTGAAGATATTCCAAATCACCCCTTGGGTGAAAATCTTGTGCTCATACATGGCAATCAGCGCGCCGAGTGTATAAGGGGTAATTTTCTCCACCAAAATCGAGTTGGTTGGACGGTTGCCTTCAAACACTTTAAATGGCGCAATCGCAGCCACGTCTTCGGCTGATTTGCCCGCTTGCGTCAACTCAGCTTCGACTTGCTCACGGCTCTTACCAAAGGCTAGCGCTTCCGTCTGGGCGAAGAAGTTCGCCATCAATTTGGCGTGATGGTCGCCAATCGCATTATGACTGTGCACAGGAGCAATGAAGTCACATGGGATCAACTTGGTGCCTTGGTGGATCAGCTGGTAGAAAGCGTGCTGACCATTCGTGCCTGGCTCGCCCCAGATGATAGGCCCTGTTTGGTAGTCAACCGGGCGACCATTGCGGTCGACATACTTACCGTTTGATTCCATATTGCCTTGCTGGAAGTAAGCCGCAAAACGGTGCATGTATTGGTCATACGGTAAAATCGCTTCTGATTCCGCCCCGTGAAAATTGTTGTACCAAAGACCAATCAGTGCCAATAAAACCGGCATGTTCTGTGCCATCGGCGCGGTTTTGAAGTGGTTATCCATTTGGTGCGCACCATCAAGCAGCGCGACAAAGTTGTCGTAACCTACCCCCAAGCAGATAGACAGACCAATCGCCGACCACAGTGAGTAGCGGCCGCCAACCCAATCCCAGAACTCGAACATGTTGGCGGTATCAATACCAAAATTCGCCACGGCATCGGCATTGGTTGATAGCGCGGCAAAATGCTTCGCCACCTGGCTCTCATCCCCTGCTGCATTCATAAACCAGTCACGCGCCGTGTGTGCGTTGGTCATGGTTTCTTGGGTGGTAAAGGTTTTTGACGCCACCAAGAACAAGGTGGTTTCCGGGTTAAGATCTTTTAACGTCTCAGCCATATGGGTGCCGTCGACATTAGAGACAAAGTGCAGGTTAAGGTGATTCTTATACGGCGCCAACGCTTCAGTGACCATATAAGGACCCAAGTCTGATCCACCGATACCAATATTCACCACATCGGTGATCGCTTTACCAGTATAACCTTTCCATTCGCCACTGATCACGCGCTCGGAAAAAGACTGCATCTGCGTCAGTACCGCATTAACCTTAGGCATCACATCTTCGCCGTCAACCATCACAGGCGTGTTGCTACGATTACGTAGTGCTGTGTGGAGAACCGCGCGATCTTCTGTACGGTTGATTTTCTCACCGCTAAACATTGACTCAATCGCTTCAGCCACCCCGGTTTCGTCGGCGAGTGCCAATAACTTGGTCAGCGTTTCTTCGCTGATCAAGTTTTTGGAATAATCCAACAGAATGCTGTCTTCGAATTGCGTTGAGAAGTGGGCAAATCGCTCTGGGTTATCAGCAAACAGATCAGCCAGTGTGTAGTCCTGCGCTTCTTCAAAATGGGCGGTCAGTGATTGCCACGCCACGGTCTGAGTGGGATTCGTTGTCTTTAGCATCATGTCATCCAAATCGCGTTGTGAGTGCTGCTGTGGGTATCACAGCAGGCAAGGATCCTGTATAACGTCAGCACCACCACGCTGTACGCAGCGGTCACTGGTGTAATATTACATAATCATGGCTCGATTCTCACATCTAATCGCTGTGAGTAGGTTGCGATCAATCATAGAATAGTTGGATCGCCTGTGAGCCAACAGCATACGATAAAGATCACAACAAGGATTGCTTATGTGGTATCAAACTGAGATTCGTCTGCGTGCTCGGCCGCGCGGGTTTCACCTGATCACCGACGAGATCGTGCACGCGCTCCCCATGTTGGGCGACATGGATGTGGGTATAGTGCAAGTGTTTATCAAGCACACCTCGGCGAGCTTAACCCTCAATGAAAACGCCGACCCGACCGTGCGCCAAGATATGGAGGCGCACTTTAATCACTCAGTACCTGAGCGAGCGCCTTATTATCGCCACACCTACGAAGGGGACGATGACATGCCAGCGCATATCAAAGCGTCATTGTTAGGCGCAAGCGTCACGGTGCCCATCAGCCAAGGTCGGCTGAATTTAGGCACGTGGCAAGGGATTTATCTGGGCGAGCATCGCGATGAGGGCGGCATGCGTACCTTGGTAGTGACCCTGCAAGGCGCACCACAAGCCAACGTCTAGTCTCGCTGGCCAGCATGCGTTTCGATAAGGGGGCGGGGCCTAACCCGCCGCCCGCCGCTCAGAGGTGGTGGTCAGGTATTGGCGCGGCACTCGGCCGGTCACTTGGCACACGAGCTCATAGCCGATGGTATCGACCAAGCGGGCAATGCGCTCGACGGGAAGCTCGGGCCCCCATAACACCGCCTCATCCCCCACTTTGTCAGTGGCATCTGGCCCTAAATCGACCGTGATCATATCCATCGATACCCGCCCAGCAAGTGGCACTTCGCGGCCATTCAACCAAACAGGGGTGCCATCGGGCGCCAGTCGTGGGTAGCCATCGCCATAACCGATGGCTATCACACCAATCAGCGTATCGCGCTCGCTACGCCAGCGCGCGCCATACCCTACCGGCTCACCGGCTTTTAGCTTGCGAACGGCCATCACCCTTGAGGTTAAGCGCATCGCCGGTTTTAAGCCCAGCTGTTCACCCGTCAGTTCAATCCGCGACGAAATACCATATAGGCAAATGCCGGGTCGCACCCAATCAAAGTGACTTTGCGGCCAAAACAAGGTTCCCGACGACGCCGCCAGTGAGCGTTCACCCGGCAGTCCTTCTGTCACCTGTGTGAAGGTGTCTACTTGCGCTTGCGTAATGGGGTTATCCATTTCATCGGCACAACCAAAATGACTGAGAAAGCCGATGTCAGGCGCCACATTGTCACACGCTGTCAAGGCAGAGAGCGCGTCTGGTACTTGGTCCGGCTCGAAGCCTAAGCGATGCATCCCTGAGTCGACCTTTAACCACACGGGTAAAGGCTCACTCAGTGCCGCGTTAGTCAGCATGGTGACTTGCTCATCACAGTGCACCGTGGCGGTCAGTTGGTGTTCAACCAATAGCGGCAGCTCGTCGGCTTCATAAAAACCTTCCAACAAAACAATAGGCAAGCGTATACCGGCCTGTCGTAACGTCAGTGCTTCTTCAATCCGTGCCACCCCAAAAGCATCGCTATAAGGCGCAAGTGTGGAGGCCACTGAGACCAAACCATGGCCGTAACCATCCGATTTAACCACTGTCATCACTTTGCTATTGGGCGCTTGGCGACGCATCACCTGGATGTTGTGTATCATCGCCTCCGGATCGATAACGGCTTTGGCCGCATTCGTCATGATAAAAGGATTACTCGTCATCAAACGCCGGCCCTGCATAATTATCAAATCGCGAATACTGCCCTTGGAAAGTCAGTCGTACCGAGCCAATCGGGCCGTTACGCTGTTTACCAATCAGGATTTCTGCAATCCCTTTCATCGCACTTTCCGGGTTATAGACTTCGTCGCGGTAAATAAACATGATCAAGTCAGCATCCTGCTCAATGGCACCCGATTCACGCAAATCCGAGTTAACCGGGCGTTTATCGGCCCGTTGCTCCAACGAACGGTTAAGCTGTGATAGCGCCACCACAGGCACATTCAGCTCTTTCGCGAGCGCTTTGAGGGAGCGGGAGATCTCGGCAATCTCAAGGGTTCGATTCTCTTGCAAGCCAGGAACACGCATTAGCTGCAGATAGTCGACCATGATCATGCTCACCCCACCATGCTCACGGGCAACACGGCGCGCGCGTGAACGCACATCCGTCGGCGTCAGGCCGGAGCTGTCATCGATGTACATGTTCTTTTTCTGCATTAAGATCCCCATCGATGACGAGATACGCGCCCAGTCTTCATCATCAAGCTGACCGGTACGGATCTTGGTTTGGTCAACCCGTGAGAGCGAGGCCAACATACGCATCATCAGCTGTTCAGCTGGCATCTCGAGCGAGAAAATGAGTACCGGCTTTTCTTGATCCATCGCCGCGTTTTCACACAGGTTCATCGCAAAGGTGGTTTTACCCATTGAAGGACGAGCCGCCACGATCACAAGATCAGAAGGCTGCAAACCTGCCGTTTTCTTGTTCAGATCAGTAAAGCCGGTCGATACGCCCGTGACCCCATCTTGTGGGGTTTTGAAAAGCTCTTCGATACGCTCAAGGGTTTTACTGAGCACCGAGTCGATATGTTGCGGCCCTTCGGTCTCACTGGTACGTGACTCAGCAATCGCAAACACCTTGCTCTCCGCCATATCGAGCAGATCTTCTGACGTGCGTCCTTGGGTGTCATAGCCGGCATCCGCAATTTCATTGGCTACCCCGATCAGGTTACGAACCATGGCTCGTTCGCGGACAATATCCGCATAAGCGACAATATTCGCCGCACTTGGCGTATTTTTAGCCAACTCAGCCAGATAGGCAAAACCGCCCACATCATCCAAATGACCGGTTTTTTCTAGGTGTTCAGATAAGGTGATTAAGTCAAGCGGCTTGCCTTCATCAAGCAAAGACTTGGTGGACTCATAAATCAATCGGTGCGGACGACTATAAAAGTCATGGCCGACCACTTTTTCCGCAACCGCGTCCCAACGTTCGTTATCCAACATCAAACCACCCAACACAGACTGCTCGGCTTCGATAGAGTGTGGAGGCACTTTGAGGTTAGCGACTTGCTGATCTTTTGCGGGTTTACGATTGTCTGCCATAAAAACTCACCTATTGCTACTGGGGGTCATTATACCCGCTGTCCTCGCAGGACGCTGCCCCATACAGCATTTTTTTCCAAACGCTGAATAAGTCCCCGAGATTTTAACTTAAATTTGACCGCCTAGGAGGCCAGGACACCTAGGATAAGGCGCGATATTGTCAACAGGTGATTCACGATGAAAGTGCCGTCCCTCTTCCTTGTGATGTCCACATTATATATCCCTTTTAGCCACGCCACGGAGACCACGTCATCCCCTTGGCAAAGTGATTTGTCGTTAGGACTGCAACAGTTAAGCGGCAATGCCGATTCACAAACAGTCAACGGGGAAGTGAATGGCCAATATGATGGCGAACAAACACGTTATCAAGCCAGCGCGAGCGTGCTACAAGTGGAAAAAGATGGCGAGGAAGATAAACGTAAAACAGAATTAGAAGCCCAAGCAAACCGTGGTATTAGCGCGCGCAGCTATGTCTTACTGAACGCTACCTATGTCGCTGACCGCTACGGTCCCTATTACGATGACTTTATGTTGGCCACAGGGCTTGGCCACCAATGGTGGCAAAGTGACACCTTCCAACTCAGCACGGAAGTGGGGCCAGGGTATCGCTACCAGCGTCCCAATCTTGATGAAATCGACGATGACGATCTCATCATGCCTTACTCGGTTCGCGAGCCGGTGATTCGTGCACAGGCTAAAGGAGAGTGGCAACTGGTCGACAGTGTCAGCTTAGAGGGGAGAAGCATTGTAATCTCGGGCGCCAGTAATACCAGCGTGGAAGCTGCCGTCACTCTGGCTTCTACCATTACCGAAAAGCTTTCGATAAAAATAACCAGCAAACACAACTATATGACGGATGTGCCACCAGGATTGAAGCACCACGACAGCGTGCTAACCGTCGGCCTCCGCTATCAGTGGCTATAAAAAAAACCAGCCCGAGGGCTGGCTTTTTATCAACGTTTTGATGCGCGATTAAGCAGCAACAACGTTTACTTTTACGGTTGCGAACACGTCATAGTGCAGCTGTACGCTGATTTCGTACTCACCAGTGTGACGCAATGCGCCCTCTGGTAGACGCACTTCGTTTTTCGCAATTTCAACGCCTGCTGCAGTCACAGCATCAGCGATGTCACGGGTACCGATAGAACCAAATAGTTTACCTTCATCACCCGCTTTAGAGGCGATTTCAACCGCTTCTAGTGCTTCAACTTTTTCTGCACGCGCTTGAGCGGCTGCCAGTTGCTCAGCAACTTTCGCTTCTAGCTCAGCACGACGTGCTTCAAAGTGTTCGATGTTGGCTTTGGTTGCCATAACTGCTTTACCCTGAGGGATAAGGAAGTTACGCGCATAACCAGATTTAACAGTTACCTGATCACCTAGGCCACCCAGGTTACCGATTTTATCAAGTAGAATAACTTGCATTCTTCAATCCTCTCTAACTTGGACAGTTCCGATTACTGATGCTTGTCAGTGTACGGCAGCAGGGCCAGGTAACGAGCGCGCTTAATAGCACGAGCCAGTTGACGCTGATACTTAGCACGAGTACCAGTGATACGGCTAGGTACGATTTTACCTGATTCGGTAATGTAATTTTTTAGAGTCGCTACATCTTTGTAGTCGATCTCTGTAACGCCTTCTGCAGTGAAACGGCAGAATTTACGACGACGGAAGAAACGTGCCATGGGCTTATCTCCTGATCTAAATGTCTATGATGTTGTCGGCATGCAATACCCATTTACCCTCGCCTTGTCGGCTGGTTTGGTAGGCGAGAAACCCGCTTACCTTGATATGGCTGCCTAAAACTAAATTTTGCGTTTGTTGTGTTGACACTTGCCCACTGGCTACCACAGATAAGCGACAAAACACTTGTCGAGGTAGGTCAGCTTCAACCTGCGTGGAACGGTGCTCTAACACAAAGTGACAGTGCGGAATTCCTGCAGGACTTTGGCGACGGACCGGACCTTTACTGATAACACCAGCAAGCTCCAACCGATTGGTCATCACAGCAATTACTCAGCTGCGTTTTCGCCTTCAGCTTGCGCTTCAGCTTTTGCTTCTGGTTTCGCTTCTGGGCGCTCTTCACGCTTAGCGGTACGCTCTTCTTTAGCCTTCATCATGACAGATGGCTCAGTGATAGCGTCTTTGGTACGCATGATCATGTTACGGATCACCGCGTCGTTGAAGCGGAACATGCTTTCCAGCTCGTCAATCACAGCCTGCTCAGCTTCTACGTTCATCAGAACATAGTGTGCTTTGTGCAGCTTGTTGATTGGGTAAGCCAGTTGACGACGGCCCCAGTCTTCTAGACGGTGGATTTGACCGCCTGCATCTTTGATAGACGCAGTGTAACGCTCGATCATGCCAGCAACTTGCTCGCTTTGATCAGGGTGCACCATGAATACGATTTCGTAATGACGCATTGAGTTGCTCCTTACGGATTAATCAGCTTCCACAATTGGCTCGGTCGTCCAGCGGAAGCAAGGAACGAAAAGTAAAAGACCGAGAATCAGGCGCGAGATAGTACAGAATTGCAGCGCCATAAGCAAACAGATTTTCTCTTTATCCGCTTATCTTTCTGTCACCGTGTCACCACAACGTCAAAAGGCCCTCTCTGCGTTACTTATCGGAACACGCGCCTTATCCTCCCCCTTTACAACATAGAATGTGCGCACCACTTAACTCGCTCAAAACAACAACATACTGATAACATTCTCCGTGACATAGACCGAAAAAGCATGACAAATCGCAAAAAAATCAAGAAATCAAGCCTGCAAACTGTCAAGTTTGTTTAATTTTCAACCGACATCACGCTATTGATGCACTTCTTTTTTATCGATAATTAATTTCTGAACCCGCGCTCAAATTATTACACCTTCGCCTCCATTTCTTGGCATTCATTGCCCAATATAACCACATTGTTGCCTAGACTTGACCTGGAAGTCGGTTTTTTAGTGCAAAAAGCGTAGGGAAGGACGCATCAATCACTGACTGCATTGATGAAATTCGCTTCAAAAATTTTGGGAGCAAAATATGAAACTAATGACGCCATCACGTGCCGTCGCGCTAGGTTTGGCGGGGCTCGCGTTAAGTAGCCCCAGTGTGCACGCTGCGGTTGATTGCCAGCCCCTGCCTGGTTGGCAGAATGGCAATACCTACACCAAAGGGGATCAAGTTAAAGCGGACAATACCGCCTATGAGGCAAGGTGGTGGACGCAAGCCGATCCTGCCACTCAGTCTGGCGAGTGGAAAGCATGGAAAATCCTCGGCCAGTGCGCGGGCAGCGTTAACCAAGCCCCTACCGCAACCTTAACCGTGTCACCGTCTGGACCCGTTGAGGTTGGCGACACACTCACCTTCACCCTCGCCGGGGCCGATACGGATGGCACAGTGACCTCATTAGTGCTCTCACAAGGCGACACTGTCTTATATGAAGGTGCAGAAGCGACCACCATTGACTGGCAAGCCGAACAAACGGGTCGTTTTACCTTTACTCTCACCGTGACCGACGACAAAGGCGCGACCGATACCCTAACATTGCAACAGGTAGTGAGGGATGACCAAACCGGCGGCGATGAGTATGCCTGTCGTCCGGCTGGTTTATACACCACCCCAGATGTCGACGTGCCATATTGTTCGGTGTATGACGAGAACGGCCTTGAAGACATGGGCGCCGATCACCCTCGCCGTGTTATCGGCTATTTCACCAGCTGGCGAAACGGTGCTAACGGCCAGCCCGCTTATTTAGTCAGCGATATTCCTTGGGAAAAGATTACCCACATTAACTACGCCTTTGCTCACGTCAACGCGGACAACCAATTGTCTATCGGCGATCCCAATGCACCCGATAATCCAGCGACCCAGATGACCTGGCCGGGCGTGGCCGGCGCAGAGATGGATCCAACCCTGCCGTACAAAGGCCACTTTAACTTGCTCAACAAGTATAAAAAGCAGCACCCCGACGTGAAAACACTGATCTCCGTGGGTGGTTGGGCCGAAACTGGGGGCTACTTCGGTGAAAACGGCGAGCGTATCGACAGTGGCGGTTTCTACACCATGACCACCAATGCCGATGGCAGTGTCAACCAAGCAGGCATTAAAGCTTTCACCGACAGTGCCGTCGCCTTCTTGCGCCAGTATGGCTTTGATGGTCTAGACATTGATTATGAATACCCATCGTCAATGAAAGACTCGGGACATCCGGACGATTTCGAATACTCTAACCCACGTCGGGCGCACTTGAATAAATCCTACCAAGTGCTGATGAAATCGCTACGTGAAGCGCTCGATAAAGCCAGTGCGCAAGATGACAAGCACTATATGCTGACCATCGCCGCACCGTCATCGGGTTACTTATTGCGCGGGATGGAAACCTTCCAAACCACCCAATACTTAGATTACGTCAACATCATGAGCTATGACCTACATGGGGCATGGAATGATCATGTTGGCCATCAAGCGCCACTGTATGACACCGGCGAAGACTCAGAGCTTAAACAGTGGAATGTCTACCAAACGCCTGAATTTGAGGGGATTGGTTATTTAAATACCGACTGGGCAGCAACCTATTTTATGGGCGGTATGTCACCCGGCCGTATCAATATCGGTATCCCGTATTACACCCGCGGCTTTAAAGACGTACAAGGCGGCGATAAAGGCCTTTGGGGACGCGCACCACTGCCAAACCAAAGCGAGTGCCCAGCCGGCACTGGTGTCGGTGAGAAAAACAAATGCGGCAACGGTGCAATCGGGATAGATAACCTTTGGCATGATGTGGACGAGCTCGGCAACGAAGTGCCTGCTGGCTCTAACCCTTTGTGGCATGTGAAAAACGTGCTCGACGGCAAACTACCGGCCTATGCCGCGAAGTACGGGCTCGACCCAGAGCAAGATCCTAGCGATCGCCTCACCGGTAATTATCAACGTTATTACGATGATATCGCCAAAGCGCCATGGGTTTGGAACGAGGAAAAAGGCGTATTCCTGTCGATGGAAGACGAAACCTCAATGGCCGAAAAGGTCGACTACGTGATCAATAAAGGTCTAGGCGGGGTGATGTTCTGGGAGCTGGCGGGGGATTATCGCTATGATGATCAGCGTCAAGCCTACTTTATGGGCGATACCCTGACTTCGCTGGCGTACCAAACCTTTAAGCAAGCTGGCAGCGACTACTCACTGCAACGTGGCGATGCCAACTTCCAAGTGCCAAGCGAGCAAGTGGATGTCACCTTTGACGCGCTGAACTTCCCAGTGGGCGATGACAACTATCCTATTCGCCCCACGTTCCGCTTTACCAACCACTCCGATCTGGACTTATCGGGCGCCACCATCAGCTTTGATGTGCCAGTTTCCACCTCGGCCATTTTTAAATCTGACTGGAACGCTCAGAAAAAGCTACGCATGGAAGTGGTTCGTGATAGCAGCAACGCCAGTGGCAACAACATCGGCGGGTTTGATGCTACGCATCATCGCTTTGCCATCACCCTGATTAACGAATGGGGCGGCATTGAGCAAAGCTTTAAGCCCGGTGAAACCTTGGATGCTCAGGTGATGTACTACATGCCGATCACCAACCCGACCAATATCACCATCGAAAAAGATGGCCAGCGCTATGCGGTGAAGCAGGAGTATCCAAGCCTTCCGCCTGCGCTACCCGGTAGCACCAGCCAAAGTGGCGGAGAGTCTCAGTGTCCCGGCGTCGATGTTGCCAGCCTGAGTACCTATCCCAACTGGCCTAACGGGGGCAACCATGCCAGCGGTGGCGACCAACTTATCTACCAAGAGGCGGTATGGGAAGCCAAGTGGTGGACCCAAGCGGCACCCGGTGGTCAAGCTTGGCGCCAAGTCTGCAGCCTCTAATCCATTTCTGGTCTTGAATGCGGGGGCTGCGTGCCCCCGTTAAGGAGTCGTTATGTTCAAGTCTTCGTTCACACAGTTTTCCTGCCGTACCGCCGTGGCCCTTGCGTTGGTCGCAAGCAGTTCACAGGTGATGGCACATGGCTATTTAGACAGCCCCAAAGCGCGCCAAGCGATTTGCCATGAGCAAGGGGGCTACTGGTGGCCTTCAGATGGGTCACGTATTCCCAATGCCGCCTGTCGCGCTGCGTTCTTAGAGTCGGGGCACTACCCGTTTGTACAACACCACGAATCAGCGCAATTGGTGGCGGATTATCGCAATATGGATGCGGTGAAAGCGGCCGTTACCGATGGCAACTTATGTGGTGCCGGCGATCCCAATAAAGCCGGGATCAGTTTGCCCTCACCGGATTGGCAACGCACCGAGGTCACCCCAGATGGCAACGGCCAAATTGATGTACGCTTTCGCGCCACCACGCCTCATAACCCAAGCTTTTGGGAAATTTATCTCACCAAGCCAGATTACAACGGCGCGACCGATGCGCTGACGTGGGATGATCTCGAGAAGATCGACACCTTTGGCGACCTGCCCATTGTGATCGGCGATGACGGTAACCGGTATTACGAGATGACCGTGACCCTACCCGCCGATCGTCAAGGTGACGCCATTCTCTATAGCCGTTGGCAACGCATTGATCCGGCCGGTGAAGGCTTCTACAACTGTGCCGACATCACCATCACCCCCAGTCAGACAGCGCCAGCCCAATGGCACGAGCTGGGCTACTTTGTCCCACATCCACAAATGGCAGCTTTGGGCGATCGCGTGCGTGCCCGCTTGCACAACCGCCAAGGCCAAGAAGTGGTAGATGTCACACTCACTCTGACGGACCAAAATGTGGCGGATTGGCCACACGCGCTGGCCAGCCTTATCGAACAACAAGCTAACGAGCCCTTACGTATCGGGGTGATGCGCAACGATGAGATCCAGTTTAATGCCGATGACGTGGTGCAAAACCAAGTCTTTAGCCATCACGATAGCTATAGCTTCAACCTGTCGGTGATCCCGGCTACCGACGAACCCACCAGCGACCTGCCCGCGTGGCGCGCTTCTGAGGTCTATGTGGCCAAGGATCGCGTGCGCTACGGCGATAACATCTACCAAGCAAAATGGTGGACACGAAACGAGCAACCCGGCGCTGCCCTTGTTTGGCAACGCGTGACACAATAAGGAGCAAACATGAAGCCAATGACCCTACTCTCTCTGGCGATTGCTGGGGCACTGGGTGCCAGCCACGCCGTGGCGGCCCCCTCAACCCCAAGTTTGGACTGGAAGCCACAAAACTATTCTTTTGTTGAAGTCGACGAATATGGCCGCGGATCGTACAAAGATCTGGTGCAACGCGTGGACGAAGTCCAAATTGAGATTAAATGGAATGCTTGGTCCGGTGATGGCGGTGATAGCTACAAGGTGTACTTTGACGATCAAGTCGTTAATCAAGGCACCTTACCGGCAGGAACCAAATCTGGCGTTGTCACTTTCCCCTATGACAAAGGAGGCCGCCACCAGCTTAAACTCGCCTTGTGTGAAGGTGGCGTGGATGGCCAGTGTGCGACCAGTGCCGCCAAACCCATCGTGATCGCAGACACCGACGGCGTGCACCTTGACCCACTGCCGATGAATGTCGACCCCAATAACAATGACTACCCCAAACAGCCTGATACCGTGGTGGGGGCATACTTTGTCGAATGGGGCATTTATGGCCGTAACTTCGATGTCAGTCAGGTGCCCGCGGGGAATCTCACCCACATCTTATATGGCTTTATCCCCATTTGTGGCCCCAATGAGTCATTGGGCGACATCGAAAATGGCAACAGCTTGCGCGCGCTTGAGCTCGCCTGCCAAGGCTCAAACGACTATGAAGTGGTGATCCACGATCCTTGGGCGGCGATTCAGAAAAAACTGCCCGGCACACCAGCTAAAGATCCGATTGGTGGCACTTACGCGCAAATGATGGCGCTCAAGCAGCGCTACCCGGATCTGAAAATTCTCCCATCTGTTGGCGGCTGGACCCTGTCAGACCCCTTCTATGATTTCACCGACAAAGCCAACCGTGACGTCTTTGTTGCGTCGATGAAAGAGTTCCTACAAACCTGGAAATTCTATGATGGGGTCGACATTGACTGGGAATACCCAGGCGGTGGCGGTGCCAACCCAGATCTAGGCAACCCAGATAAAGACAGCCAAGCCTACGCGGCCTTAATGCGTGAGCTGCGCGCGATGTTGGATGAGCTCGAGGCCGATACAGGCCGTGAGTACCAACTCACCTCGGCCGTCGGTGCCGGTTATGACAAAATCGCCAACGTCGATTACAGCGCCAGCGCGCCGTACATGGATTACATCTTTGCCATGACCTACGACTTTTTCGGCGCGTGGAATAATGTCACCGGTCACCAAACCGCCATTTACTGCGGCAGCCATATGAGCGCCGATGAGTGTGATGGTACTGGCGTCGATGATAACGGCGAGCCCCGCAAAGGCCCGGCCTACACGCTCGATAATGGCGTGCAATTACTGCTAGAAAGCGGCGTACCACCGGAAAAAATGGTGATTGGTACCGCGATGTACGGCCGTGGTTGGGAAGGCGTTTTCCCTGCCAATGCGACCGATCCTAGCAACCCGATGACCGCACCCGGAAATGGCCCGATCAAAGGCAGCACCGCAGACGGTATTTGGGAAGCCGGTGTGATTGACTACAAAGGCATCGTCAAATCCATGCTCGGCAGTGCTGGGAACGGTATCAATGGCTTCCAACCCGGTTATGATGAGCAAGCCGAAGCGGCTTATGTTTGGAACCCAGACAACGGTAAGCTCGTCACTTATGACAACCAGCGCTCGGTCAAAGCCAAAGGCCAGTATGTGCGTAATCATAACTTTGCCGGTTTGTTTGCTTGGGAAATCGATGCCGACAATGGCGATATCCTTAATGCGATGCACGAAGGCCTAGCACAGGATAGTCAGCCGCCAGTCAATAGTGCTCCAACCGTTACCCTTGCGCAGCAAAGCTATACGCTGGCGCCCGGAGCGTCGTTAACCATTGCCGCCAATGGGCGTGATCGGGATGGCGATCCACTGACCTATCGCTGGCAAGGCGATGCGGCGTTGGCTCTGACCAATAGCGACACGGATTCGGTCACAGTGACCGCTCCCGATGTGAGCACCAGCACCGACTATTCCCTGTCGGTGACGGTATCGGACGGCCAAGCCAATGCCGAGGCCAGCGCCATCATTAAGGTGGTGGTACCGGGTGAAAACCAAGCCCCCACCGTGGCGCCTATCGCCCCAGTTAGCCTGAAAAGCGGTGAGCAAACCCGCGTGACGATTGAGGCAAACGATCCAGATGGCGATCCACTTAGCTACACCTACCGTGCATCCGGCGATCTGGCCGTTTCTGGCTCCGGTGATCAGGTGACCCTGACCGCGCCCACCGTGACGGAGAATCGTGACTATGTGGTCACGGTCGAGGTCAGCGATGGCGACAACACCACGCAAGCGCAATTCACGGTAACCGTGACGCCGGCCAGTGGCTTACCAACGTGGGATGAAAACACTGTGTATGTGGGCGGCGATCGTGTCCTGTATCAAGGGGTTGAGTATCGCGCCAAGTGGTGGACCAAAGGCCAGCGCCCAGACCAAGGCGGCCCATGGGAGCGCGTCGGGGATAGCCAAGCCAACCAAAGCAGTGAATGGCAAGCAACCGTCGCTTATTCGGGCGGCGCTGAAGTTGAATATAACAACCAACGCTACCAAGCCAAGTGGTGGACGCAAGGCGACAAGCCGGGCAGCGCCGCAGTCTGGCAATTGCTGTAACGAACTGCTTTTCCTCCCAAATAAAAAAACGCCCCAAGCTGGGGCGTTTTTCTTCAACGTTGAGCAAGAGGCGCTGTGCTTAACGACGCTGACGCACTGCTTCATACAAACAGACGCCGGTCGCCACGGACACGTTCAAGCTCGACACGCTACCCGCCATCGGGATCCGGATCAGCTCATCACAGGTTTCACGGGTCAAACGGCGCATACCATCTCCTTCTGCGCCCATCACTAAGGCGAGCGGCCCCACTAATTTGGTGTCGTAAACATCATGATCGGCTTCACCCGCCGTGCCCACAAACCACACGCCCTGCTCTTTGAGCGCACGCATGGTTCGCGCTAAGTTGGTCACGCGCACCAAAGGCACCACTTCAGCGGCGCCACAGGCCACTTTTCGCGCCGTGGCATTGAGCTGAGCGGACTTGTCTTTCGGGACAATCACCGCACTGACTCCCGCCGCATCCGCGGTACGTAAGCACGCCCCCAAATTGTGGGGGTCGGTGACACCATCAAGAACCAGCAACAAAGGGTTCTCGGTATTGGCGAGGATCGCCTCCAAGTCATTTTCGTTGTACTGACGGCCCGCTTTGACACGTGCCACTATCCCTTGGTGCGACGCACCTTGGGTTTTGTCGTCTAAGGCCTTGCGACCCACTTGTTGGATGCTGACCCCCAACATCGCAATCTCATTTAGCACAGGTACCAGACGTTCATCCTGGCGCCCTTTTAACACCATCACTTCGATAAAGCGGGAAGGGTCGGTCGCTAAAATCGCTTTAACGGCATGAATACCGTAAATTACTTCATTACTCATGATTTACTTCTTTTTCTGACCCGCTTTGGCTTTTTGTTTCTTCGCCTTTTTCTTACGCGCTTTTTCCGCAGGCGATTTCACTTTACGCTTTTTGCCGTTTTTATCTGCAGGCGCCTTGTCTTCTTCAACACTTGGCACCGCACCACGTTTAAGCTGTTGGCGAACCGAGGTTCGCTCACGACGGGCTTGCGGGTCTTTATTCGACTCCGCTCGGCCTTTTTTACGTTTGTCACGAGCCGTTTTACCCGGGCGACGAGCTTTGCGTTCAGAGCCTACCAGCTCAAAGTCGATTTGTCGCTCATCCAAGTTCACCGCCAAGACTTTCACTGTCACCTGATCGCCGAGTCGGAACACACGGCCAGACCCTTCGCCCACCAAGCGTTGCCCTACCATATCAAAGCGATAGTAATCATTATCGAGGTTGGAAATATGGACTAAACCATCGATATGTAGCTCATTAAGGCGAACAAAGAAGCCAAAACCAGTGACATTAGCAATCACGCCTTCCAGCTCATCACCAACGTGATCTTGCATGTACTCACATTTGAGCCAGTCCGATACATCTCGGGTGGCATCATCGGCACGTCGCTCTGTTTTCGAGCATTGCTCACCCAGCACATCCATATCATCAAACGAGTAGTGATAGCCGCCAGTGGGTGTCCAACGGTCTTGGTTTTTACCCGCTTGCTTGGCAATCAAGTATTTGAGTGCACGGTGCAACAGCAAATCCGGATAACGACGAATAGGCGAGGTAAAGTGCGCGTATTGCTTGAGCGCCAAACCAAAGTGGCCTTGGTTATCCGCTTGATACACCGCTTGCTTCATCGAGCGTAGCAGCATGGTTTGAATCAGTTCACTGTCAGCACGACCATGCACCACATGCATCAGCGCCGCGTAATCTTTCGGCGTCGGCTCAAGGCCGCCGCTGAGACTCAAGCCTAACTCGCCTAAGAAATCTTTAAAGCCGCTGAGGCGCTCTTCGCCCGGCGCTTCGTGGACACGATAGAGCGCCGGCTCTTTATGTTTTTCCACAAAACGGGCAGACGCGACGTTGGCCAGGATCATACACTCTTCGATGATCTTGTGTGCATCATTACGCTCCACCGGCACAATGCGGTCGATTTTACGCTGTGCGTTGAAAATAAACTGGGTTTCCACCGTCTCGAATTCAATCGCCCCACGTTGCTGACGTGCATCGCTCAGCACCTTATACATATCGTGTAAGGTTTCTAAGTGCGGGACCAGAGAACGGTAGCGCTCACGCAGCTCCTCGTCGCCTTCCAAGATATGGGACACCTTGGTATAGGTCAGACGCGCGTGGGAGTTCATCACCGCTTCGTAATGTTTGTAACCAGATAACGCCCCTGATTCTGAAATCGTCATCTCACACACCATACACAGGCGGTCGACTTGCGGATTCAGCGAGCATAAGCCATTAGAAAGCACTTCCGGCAACATAGGCACGACTTGGTTAGGGAAATACACCGAGTTGCCGCGGTTTTGCGCTTCTTTATCCAGCGCCGAGTCAGGACGCACATAGTAACTGACATCGGCAATCGCCACCCATAAGCGCCAGCCGCCAGAGCGTTTACGCTCACAATACACCGCATCATCAAAGTCGCGGGCATCTTCACCATCGATGGTCACCAGTGGTAAATCACGCAGATCGACACGCCCCTCTTTGGCTTTTTCTGGCACCTCTTCACTCAAGTTTTTGACTTGCTTGAGCACGGCATCCGGCCATTGATGGGGAATATCATGGGTGCGCAGTGCAATCTCGATTTCCATGCCCGGCGCCATGTTCTCGCCCAGCACTTCGACAATCTTACCGACAGGATTGGTTTGGCGGGTTGGGCGCTGCATGATCTCGACCACCACCACATTGCCCATACGCGCACCTTGGGTTTGTTCTTTGTCGATCACAATATCTTGACCAAGACGGCTATCATCGGGCACCACAAAGCCCATACCGTCTTCCACAAAGTAACGGCCTACAATCTGGCCTTGGCGCGCTTCGAGCACGCGAACCACACGGGCTTCTTTGCGCCCACGCTTATCGGTGCCAACACCCTGGGCTAAAATCACGTCACCATGCATCACGCTCCGCATTTGATGATGCGGCAGCATCCAATCATCGTGGTTGCCTTTGCCTTCTGGACGCAGAAAACCAAAACCGTCACGATGACCAATCACGGTCCCTTTGACCAAGTCCAACCGCTCGGGTAAGGCATAGCATTGGCGACGGGTGAACACCAATTGTCCATCACGCTCCATGGCGCGCAGGCGTCGACGTAGCCCTTCATACTGCTCATCACCAGCTAGGCCCAGATGTGAAAACAGATTATCGCGACTCACTGGTGCCTTGAAGCTGCGGATAACTTCCAGCAAATGCTCGCGGCTGGGGACCGGATTCTCGTATTTCTCCGCTTCGCGTGCCTGATGAGGATCGGCTGCGAGGCTGCTCGGGGTATTATTTGTCGAACCTGTGTCTTGCGACATAGACCTTTTCCTATTGGCGTATGTTGATTTCATTATATCTGTAAACTGTCGCTATTGCGCCGCGATGATCGCAGTTTGACGTTTTGTTTCAGCGCCTTGCTTGCAGGCAACGAGAGGAGCATGGCGCATTGGCCATATCAAATCAGATTGGGAACAGATGTGTATAGAGAGTGTAACGGATTTTGCGCGCAAAGTCGCCTACTGACAAGACCGACGGCTACCAGTAGCTGGTGCGCCGTTTAGCACGGGCGATAATGTTTTGCGGCATCCGCGCCTCAAGTGCTGAACGTAACTGTGCGATACGATTACGGGTGCGAGAATCCGCGGTGATGGTTTGATATAACCAGCGGTAAGCGTCTTCATAATCAAGCGGCGAACCGACATCGTCCACCAACAACTCTGCCAGCTGGATCCGGGCACGCGTATCCCCCAACGAGGCAGCTTCACGTAAATAAGGGATCGCACGGTGCTGATCTTGCTGCACCAGTGTGCCATTGGCGTAGTAACGGCCAATTTGCTCCAATGCGGCGGGTAGCCCTTGCTGAGCCGCTTGCTTCATGTAGTAAACACCGAGATCCGCGTCTTGCTCAACACACACCCCCCACGCCAGCATATCGCCATATAAAAATTCATAGGCAGGGGATCCCACACGGGTGGCACGGGCTTCAATATCTTGTACGAGCTGGCATTCGTCTTGTTTGACGCGCTCAAGGTGAGAGTTGGTTTCAAACAGCGTGATAAGCTCACTTTCTTCGTATAAAGGCACAGCCGCCCCGACGTCCGCATGGGCCGTTGCTGTCGTCAGCGTCGCTGTCGTCAAAGAAAGTGAAAAAATCAGCGTTCGAAACTTCATGCCTACTCGCTATTCAACCAAGAAACCCAACAGCAACGCGCACGCTCGCCGTGTGCTTTTTTGTATCGGCACCTTGCATACTGACTTTAGCAAAGGCGGCAAGTTTTTTCCGCTTTCACGCGATTTGGCTTCCTACGCCACACTAAAATATGAAAAAAGCCAGCGATCAACGCTGGCTTTTGGTATCGAACCGTCTTACGTGCTTAACTATTAAAAGGATGCACTTTGATAATGGTTTCGTTACGGTCTGGACCGGTCGAGACCACATCGATAGGCACACCAGTCAGCTCTTCGATACGCTTGATGTAGTTCAGTGCAGCTTGTGGAAGCTCATCCAGAGACTTCACCCCAAAGGTGTTTTCACTCCACCCCGGCATGCTTTCATAGATAGGCTCAATGTTCTCATACGCGTCAGCTGCTAGTGGAGACACCTCAACGGTTGAACCGTCTGCCATCTTGTAACCGGTACAGATTTTGATTTCTTCCAAGCCGTCCATCACGTCAAGCTTGGTTAAACAGAAGCCTGATACCGAGTTAATCTGTACCGCACGACGCATGGCCACCGCATCAAACCAACCACAACGACGCTTACGGCCAGTGGTGGCACCGAATTCAGCGCCCTTGGTACCGAGGTGCATGCCAATCTCATCATCCAGCTCAGTTGGGAATGGGCCTGCCCCTACACGGGTGCAGTAAGCTTTAGCAATCCCCAACACATAGCCAAGATGACGAGGACCAAAACCTGAGCCCGCTGCTACACCGCCAGCGGTAGTGTTCGATGAAGTCACATACGGATAGGTGCCGTGGTCGATATCAAGCAAAGTGCCTTGCGCGCCTTCAAACATGATTTTGTCACCACGCTTGCGGGCATCATCCAGCTCTTGAGTCACGTCCATCACCATGCCGGTGAGGATGTCCGCTTGCTCCATGACTTTCGCCAAGGTCTCTTCGTAGCTTACTGGCTCGGTTTTGTAGAAATGCTCAAGCTGGAAGTTATGGAACTCCATCACTTCTTTAAGCTTTTCAGCAAAGGCTTCTTTGTCGAACAAATCGCCAACGCGTAGGCCACGACGGGCGACCTTGTCTTCGTACGCAGGACCAATACCACGGCCTGTGGTACCGATAGCTTTCTTACCGCGTGCTTGCTCACGTGCTGCGTCAAGCGCAATGTGATAAGGCAGGATCAGTGGACACGCTTCTGACAGGAATAGGCGCTCACGCACAGGCACGCCACGTGCTTCCAGCTCACCCATTTCTTTCAGCAAGGCGTCCGGGGACAGCACCACACCATTGCCGATAATGCATTTAACGTTGTTGCGGAGGATACCAGAAGGAATCAAGTGTAGGACGGTCTTTTCACCGTCAATGACAAGAGTATGACCTGCGTTGTGACCGCCTTGGTAGCGAACCACGTATTTTGCATCTTCAGTCAAAAGATCAACGATCTTTCCCTTACCTTCGTCACCCCATTGGGTGCCGAGAACGACTACGTTATTACCCATCTTCTTCGATATGCAGCTAGTTAAAAATGGATTCTAGCACCTTAAAAACTCGGTTGCAGTCATTTTTTAACCGTATTGACATTTTCACTTGTCTGCTCGGTGCCAGGTGGCTGAATGCTAGGTTAAAAGCTGGTAAGCCAGCACACTCCCAATCACCACTAAGCAACCACCAATACGCCGCAACTGGGTGTCAGATTGTTCACCTAAAGCCATGACCATTTGTCGCCACTGTTTCGGCAGTAACATCGGCCCTAACCCCTCAACCACTAATACCAGCGCTAGCGCGCCCCACAAGCTAGTCATTCTTACCTCCTACGTCGAAAATAGGGGATGACGACATAAAAAAAGACAAGGCCAGAGCCTTGTCTTTTATGCGTCGCTACCCATCTAACGATTTACTTTTCTATCGCTTCAGGTTGCTTCATGTATTTGAAGAAATCACTCTTCGGATCCACGACGAGCATATCGCTCTTGCTGTTAAAGCTCTTACGATACGCTTGTAGCGAGCGAACAAAGCTATAGAACTCAGGCTCTTTTTTGAAAGCGCTGGCAAATAGCTTCGCCACTTCTGCGTCAGCTTCACCACGAGTGATCCGCGCTTGACGTTCTGCTTTGGACAGAATTGTCGCCACTTCGAGCTCCGCTTGCGCTCGAATAATTTCCGCTTGCTCGCGACCTTGTGCACGATGGCGACGGGCAACCGCCTCACGCTCAGCACGCATACGCGCATAAATCGACTCACTGATTTCACTCGGTAGGTTGATACGCTTGATACGCAAGTCAATCAACTCAATCCCTAAATCACGCGAGCCCTCGCTGGCCGCCCGCTCAAGGACACTTTTCATCACTTGATCACGTTTTTCAGACACAATCTCTTTGATGGTCTTGTTACCAATTTCGGCACGCAGGCCATCGGCAACACGACGTTGCAACAGAGATTCAGCCGTCAATTTATTACCGCCCCCTGTGGACAGATAGTACTGGCCAAAGTCTTTAATACGCCATTTGACGTAAGAGTCGATAATAACGTCTTTTTTCTCCGCGGTAACGAAGCGGTCAGCGCGATCATCCATGGTTTGAATACGCGCATCCAAGGTCTTAACGCGATCAAACAACGGCAGTTTGAAGTGCAGACCGGGCTGGTAGATTTTCGCCACGTCGTTATCCGCTTTAAGTACACGTCCAAAACGGATCACAATGCTACGCTCACCTTCACTCACCACGAAGATCGACATCAAAAAGACCACTGCCGCTAGGACGACAACTGGGATCATCATCTTACGCATGCTTAGTATCTCCCTTCTCGTGATGAACCAGAACGCGGCGCCGACTCTTGCTGTTGAGGCTGAGAGCTTTGCTCAAGCTCAATACCATATTGGCTGCTCGACGTTTCTTTACGCTGGTTAGCGCCAACGGCTGCGCCTCCCATTAGCTTATCCAGTGGGAGATACATGAGGTTGCTGTTTCCGCTTTGCGAATCCACCATCACCTTACTCGTATTGCTGTACACTTCTTCCATGGTCTGGATGTATAGCCGGTTACGCGTCACACGAGGTGCATCACGATACTCAGGCAAGAGTTTCTCAAATTGAGAGACTTCACCCTCTGCCTCGTTAACGGTACGCTCTTTGTAACCCAATGCCGCTTTTTTCAGCGTTTCAGCACGACCCGTTGCTTTCGGCAACACATCATTACGATACGCTTCGGCTTCACGGATAAAGCGGGCCTCATCCTCTCGCGCTGCAATCGCATCATCAAAGGCGTCTTTGACCTGCTCCGGTGGGCGCGCATACTGGAAGTTGACATCCACCACCAACAAGCCCATGTCGTACTTGTCGATGATTTCGTTCAGCTCAACCTGAGTGCGCTCACGCACTTCTTGACGACCACGAGTGATGATGTCATCCATCAAAGAGTCACCGACGACCGCACGCAATGCTGAATCGGTTGCTTGACGCAAGCTGTCATCTGCATTGGTCACGCTATAAAGATATTGCTGTGGATCCATCACGCGGTACTGGACGTCCATCTCCACGTTGACCACGTTTTCATCTTTGGTCAGCATCAGGCCAGAGCTATTGAGCGAACGAATCGACTCTACATCTACCGTGCTGACCGTATCCACAAAGGTTGGCTTCCAGTTCAGGCCCGGTTGAACGATACGATCATACTGACCAAACCGCAGAACCACACCACGCTGAGCTTCCCCGATGGTATAGAACCCGGAAATACCCCAGACAATGATACCTACCAGCGCGAGAACGCCTAGCCCTGCCATTCCACCGCCGAACGATGGTCCTTTACCTTTGCGGCCACCTAAGCCGCCCAATTTGCGGCTTAGTTTGTTAAACAATTCATCAAGATCCGGTGGCCCTTGATTACGGCCTCCACGATTCCCCCAGGGGTCTTTGTCGGGACCGCCATTGTTTCCTGGCTCATTCCACGCCATTCGCGCACTCCATCAAATTGATCTGACGATAATTTTTTACTCTAGCAGCCTAATCACTGACGATAAAGTCGCCGAGTTGGTTGCCTTCTCTTTTTTCTAACCGATACCAGTCCGTTTGCGGCAGCCTGACATCGACGAGTAGATGCCCATCATCTTGGTACTCTTCACTGATAACGCATCGCATCTGGTGAAATTTACTTTGCATTCGCCCAGCCATATTTGGTGGCAGCCGTAATTGATGCCGCACCATGGTGCCAGATAAACGCTCGGTAAGGGCTTCAAATATGAGCGCGATACCTTGACCAGACAACGCTGACACCCATACTGCTTTCGGAACGCCCTCTTCGTCCCGTTCAATACGAGGCTCAGCCTGATCCAGACTATCTATTTTGTTCATAATGATAAGATGAGGCACATCCGCCGCATCGATTTCATCCAACACACTGTTGACCGCTTCAATGTTGTCACCAAAGCGTTCATCACTGGCATCGACCACGTGTAGTAGCAAGCTCGCTTCTTGCGTTTCTTGAAGCGTTGCTTTAAATGCCGCGACTAAGTCATGCGGTAAGTGACGAATAAAGCCGACGGTATCCGCCAATATCGCGGTACCCACGTCGTCCACTTCAATACGGCGCAATGTCGGATCCAAGGTGGCAAACAGCTGATCGGCCGAATACACCCCCGCTTCGGTGATCCGATTAAACAAGGTCGATTTGCCCGCATTGGTATACCCGACCAATGACACAGTCGGCACTTCCGCCCGCGCGCGCGCACGTCGCCCTTGCTCACGCTGCTTCGCAACCTTATCCAGTCGCTTTAAAATCGCTTTCACCCGATCACGCACTAAGCGACGGTCTGTTTCTAACTGTGTTTCACCCGGGCCACGCAAGCCAATCCCGCCTTTTTGACGCTCAAGGTGAGTCCAGCCTCGCACAAGCCGGGTAGATAAGTGGCGTAACTGAGCCAGCTCAACTTGCAACTTACCCTCATGGGTACGCGCACGCTGGGCAAAAATATCGAGGATCAATCCGGTTCGGTCTAACACTCGGCATTTAAATCGCTGCTCTAGATTGCGCTCTTGGGCCGCGGATAAAGTGTGATTAAAAATCACAATGTCCGCGCCGACTTGTTGCACAGTATCTGCTATTTCTTGGGCTTTTCCCTCGCCAACAAAATATTTGGGATGAGGGGACTGACGGCTGCCGACAACAACTTGCAAGGCATCGACACCCGAGGATGACACCAGCATTTGAAATTCGCTGAGATCATCCCACTCGCCATCATGGGTAAAGTTTATATGAACGAGTACAGCCTGTTCACCGGCCTCGTAACGGTCAAACAAGCGATAGACTCCTTAGCAATAGAATGCTTTATTCCTCAGGTTTTTCTTGCTGACGTTCGCCCTGTGGACGCTCACCAGACCCTTGATTATTGTTGTGGTGGCTCACAGCACGTGCCGGCACAACGGTTGAAATCGCGTGCTTGTACACCATTTGATTAACCGTATTTTTTAGCAGGATCACGAACTGATCAAACGATTCGATTTGGCCTTGCAACTTAATACCATTTACTAGGTAAATGGAAACAGGAATGCGCTCACGACGTAACGCGTTCAGGAATGGGTCTTGTAATGATTGCCCCTTAGCCATTATTTCTTTTCCTTATTTGTTTGTAATTGTAGTCAATTGTCGCGGTTAAGCAGCGTCCTTGTCAGTGACAGTATACATCAAGTTTCCGTCCCTGCCGTCAACGCTTTTGTCACCGTTTGTAAAGACAGCGACGGCGTGTCGCTATCAAGCCAAGTCACATTATCCCAGCCTCTTAGCCAGGTTATTTGACGCTTGGCTAACTGGCGCGTCGCGCAAATCCCACGGTAAACGGCTTCATCATGGGTGCAACGTCCGGCCAAATAGTCCCACATCTGACGGTACCCGACACAACGAATCGATGGCAGATCGACATGCAGATCATCGCGTTCGTATAATGTGCGTACCTCTTTTTCAAACCCCGCGTCGATCATTTTATCGAAACGAAGCTCGATGCGGCGATGCAATTCGCCTCGATCCTGAGGCGCTATTGCAAATTGGTGTACCTGATACGGCAAAGGTTCACCTTTTTTTTCTGTTAATGCTGTTAGGGTCTGCCCACTGATCCGATAGACTTCTAACGCCCGCATGATTCTTTGCGGATCGTTAGGGTGGATCCGAGCGCCCGACACGGGATCAACCTCGCATAACTGAGCATGTAATGCTTCCCAACCATGCTGTTGCGCCTCGCTTTCTAACCCCTCACGGATATCAGGATCCGCACTCGGCAACGGCGATAGCCCTTCTAACAATGCTTTAAAATACAGCATGGTGCCTCCCACCAACAGTGGGATCTTACCATCGGCGACAATCGTCGCCATTTCTGTGAGCGCATCTTCACGAAAATCTGCCGCCGAGTAGGCTTGAGACGGATCACGAATGTCGATCAAACGATGCGGCGCTTGCGCTAATTCCTCCGCTGTCGGCTTGGCGGTGCCAATATCCATCCCGCGATAAATCAGTGCCGAGTCGACACTAATGATTTCTACCGGCAAGGTCTGGCGCAGCGCAATGGCCAGATCCGTTTTCCCGGACGCGGTCGGTCCCATCAAAAAAATCGCTTTAGGCAGCGGATTAGTCATGCTGTAGTGCTTCTATCACTGAGGTCAGGTCGATGCGTTTAAAGTAGCGCTGGCGGCCCTTTTCTAACGCGTCCCCCTGCCAATATTGTTCAACGTCCGATACGGTTTGTACCGCTTGCGCAAGGCTGACTGGATCCGATGCTACTGTCAACTGCTTTGCCAGCCAACAGCACATACTCGCGCTGTGATCCATGTGGGATTGCTCAGGATCTAATTGCGCTAAAAACGCCAATAACGCGGGGATAAAAGCCTGTAAGTTATGCTGTCTTAGTGGCTGACAGACTGACATCACCATTAATTGCTGCCCTTTAGGGCGAATATGAATACCAAACTGGCCAAGTAACGCCTGATACTGGATCACGCACTGGCACTCTTCTGTAGAGGCAGATAACCGTTGTGGGATCAATAGAGGTTGCGTGACTAGCCCCTCACCCAGAGCGGGTTGTAGCGCACCTTGATGGCGCCAGCATTCTAACCGGTGATGATCGGCCAGCCATAACCCCTCACCCCATGCCATCAGCACATAGTGCTGCTCAACCACCGAAAGCACCTTCCCTAATCCAGGCTGACCCGTGCTCGTGGTTGTTGAAACGGTATCAAGCGCTGCCGGGACGCTGTCGAATGGCGACAAATTCGTCGCACGCGTTGGCGTGGCACCACCTAGGTCAGTCCCGGCATCCGGTTGGGGGGTCATCAATGCTTGATACGCTTGCGTCGCTTGCTTTGAGGGTGAACGAGAAGGAGCATCCGCTCTCCCCGGCCAGTCTGAACCGTGAGAAGGTCGGCCACGCGTTGGGCCATCATCGGCGTGGTGCTTATACGCTGTATCACGCGACCAGGAAGCCGGTGATGCCCCGTCTTCCTGCCGTTTACCAGGGTAATCAGGGAACGCGTCAACCGCTTGTTGGTAAGGGTTGGGGGTGGGGTTGGCGGTCGCAGAGGCACGCGGCTGATAAGTGACCGCTTCTCTCACTTCGCCCGTCTCAGGGTTCACACTGTGGTCTTCAGGTAACGACGCTTGTTGTAAGCCGTCATAAATGGCTTGATAGATAAAATCATGCACCAAGCGCGCCTGATGAAAACGGACTTCATGTTTCGCTGGGTGCACATTGACATCCACTTGATGCGGATCGACATCAATATACAGTACGAAAGCGGCGTATTGATCCCGTGTAAGGCTTTGTTCATAACCTTGGCGAATCGCGTGATTAATCAGCTTATCTTTCATCATGCGCTGATTAACAAAGCAATGCTGCATATCATTTTGCTGACGAGCACCTTCTGGTGTGCAAATCCAGCCTGTCAGTGCCATGTCGTGATGATGCAGGTCAATCCGCAACGCATGCTCAACAAACTTTTGCCCACAAATCGCTTTCACGCGGCGTAATGGATCGCCGTTTTCTGGCACACGTCGATACTGGCGCACTTGGGTACCGTTATGGCGCAGGTTGATGGTGATATCAAACCGGCTCAATGCAATGCGCCGCAGTAACTCATCAATGTGGCCAAACTCGGTTTTCTCAGTGCGTAAAAATTTGCGCCGCGCTGGGGTGTTAAAGAATAAGTCCACCACTTCAACGGTACAGCCAACCGGGTGGGCGGCGGGCTTTACATTCACCGCCATCTCTCGCCCCTCAGCAAACGCCGACCATGCTTCTTGCTGGTCAGCAGGACGCGAGGTGATAGTAAGACGTGATACCGAGCTTACACTCGCTAGCGCCTCACCGCGAAATCCGAGGCTCATGATCGCCTCAAGATCATCCAAGCTGTGGATCTTAGACGTGGCGTGTCGACTGAGGGCAAGTTGCAGATCCGCTTTGCTGATCCCACACCCATTATCACGCACGCGGATCAGCTTGCTTCCCCCTTTTTCAATATCCACATCAATACGGGTTGCCCCCGCATCAATGCTGTTTTCTACCAGCTCTTTCACCACCGAGGCGGGACGTTCGACCACCTCCCCAGCAGCAATCTGGTTAGCAAGGCGCGCGGGTAAAATCTCAATCGCCATATCAGCTTCCTGGGATGATCAAGGTTTGCCCGACCGCCAGCGTATCAGAGCGTAATTCATTGGCGCGGCGGAGGCTCTCAATGGTCACTCCGTAATTGCTGGCAATTTTGCCAAGGTATTCACCGCGTTTGACTTTGTGTTTGACCGCTGGCGATGTCGCGCCCGGCACGCTTAGCTTTTGCCCCACCCAGAGCGTGTCAGACTTCAAGTTATTCGCGCGGCGCAGGGTCGCCACCGAGACCTGATAATGCTCGGCAATTTTGCCAAGAAACTCTCCGCGATTCACGGTGTGCGTCAGCGTACGCGTTGACGTCGTTTTGCTGGTCTTGCCTGCTAATTTAGCGACATCAACATTGGGGATCGATAACACTTGGCCAACCCGCAAGGTATTGGAGTTTAATCCATTCGCCGATTTTATCGCGGCGACGGAACTCTTATATTTTTTGGCAATGACCGACAGTGACTGGCCGGCACTGACTTTGTGTTTTACCCCGTTTTTGCGCGCAGCAAACAAGGTGCCATCCGGCGGGAAGCGCTCAAAATAATTGCGAATACCATGATAGACCGCATCCGCGAGCCGGCGCTGATGATCCCGCTGAAATAGCAGGCGTTCTTCTTGTGGATTAGAGATAAAGCCAACTTCGACGAGCAAAGACGGTATGTCTGGTGACTTTAATACCGCGAGGCTGGCGTGCTCTGGACTCGATTTATGTAATTTGGTGACTTTGCCGAGCTCCTTTAGTACGCGTTTCGCAACATTAAAGCCTTCCTTTTGCGAGTTACTAAACTGCAAGTCCAATACCGCACGACTTAAGTATTCGTCCTCATTATTCTGTGCCAGCAAAGAGCCCCCACCCAACAAGTTAGATTGCTCTTCATGTTTTTCTATCCAACGACCAATTTCACTGTTCGCACGGCGACGAGAAAGGACCCATACCGATGCGCCACGAGGTTGTGGTTTATGGAAACCATCTGCGTGCACCGAGACCAATAAGTGGGCTTTGTGTTGACGCGCAATTTCAGACCGACGGTTCAAATCGACAAAGTAATCCCCCGTCCGCGTTAAAACCGCACGCATGCCAGGAACAGCGTTAATGCGTGCCGCCGTTTGCTTAGCGATAGAGAGCGTGACATATTTTTCAAATTTACGGCTAGGCCCCACCGCACCGGGATCATTACCGCCATGCCCGGCATCAATTGCCACCACGATATCCTCGGTGCCAAAAGGCAATGCAGCCACCGTCTCACGTCGCTTCTTTTCAGCAACAGACAACGCGGGTTTATTTTTATCTACTTTCTTAGAATGGGGTAAATCAACCACCAGCCGGTGGCCATATTCTCCCCCGGGGGCGAGCGAGAAGATATGCGGCTTGGCACCGTCTTTTAACTCAAAAACTAACCGATACGTCGATGCCTCGGGCGGACTGCTCTTACGGATTTTACGCAAGATATCACTGCCTTTGACCGGCTTAGGTAAGCGCGTAGCCAGCTGGCTCTGCTTTAAATCAACCACCAGCCGATCGGGACGTGACAGTGAGAAATAGCTAAAATCCGGTTTATCTTCAAGATCTACCACCACCCGTGTCTCATTGGGGGCGGGCCATACCCGAATATTTTCAATCTTATTGGCCCAACTTGTTGCACTCAACAAACTGGCGATCATCAAGATGCAAAGCCGCTGCCACATCATGCTAGTCTTCCCATTCTAGACGGTCGATAATTGCGGTCCCAACGCGGGTATTCGCGTCAATAACCAGTTCACGTTGCTCACCGTCATAGCGCAGAGTAATGTCTAGATCGGCGCGCGGTAACCAGCCTTGGCCTTTTTCCGGCCATTCAATCAAGCAAAGCGCCTGATCATTAAAATAATCACGGATCCCCATAAACTCCAGCTCTTCCGGATCGCCCAACCGATAAAGGTCAAAATGGTATATGTGCCAGGGTGGCAATAGGTAAGGTTCCACGAGCGTATAGGTGGGGCTTTTCACATTCCCGGTATGTCCCATTGCTTGCACAAAACCGCGGCAGAAGGTGGTTTTGCCGGCGCCAAGATCACCGTGCAAGTAACAAGTGGTATTTTGCGTACATGCACGCGCCAACGCGGCACCAAACGCCACAGTGCGATCGGCATCAGTCAATGAGGTGGTAAAAGTCTGGGTCATACTACAAAGGGATCTCATCTTTATATGGGTATTCGTCGCACCTTGCATGGCTACCGCCACCCGTGCGCTAATCTACTAATTGTTGCAAATAGGGGAATAGATCGCTGGCCAATAACCCCCGTTCACCTGCCTCGGCCGCCTTATCACCCGCTTTGCCATGAAGATAGCACCCCAGAGCCGCGGCAGGAAATAAGTCTACGCCTTGCGCCAGAAGACTGCCTATGACACCCGACAACACATCGCCCATTCCCCCAGACGCCATGCCAGGGTTACCGACATTAGCAACAGCATAATTTGTGCCATCATATACGATTGTTCCCGCTCCTTTAAGTACGACAACGCCACCATAACGCGTGTGTATCGCTTTGACGGCAGCAAAGCGGTCAAGTTCCACTTCTTTGGTTTCACAACCTAATAAGCGCGCGGCCTCACCGGGATGTGGGGTGAGGATCCAGTCATCGCGATGTTGTGGCTGCCGCGCTAACTTATTGAGACCATCCGCATCAATCACCTTGGGCGTCCGGGCACTCATGGCGATCGTCCACAACGCATCCGACCACGCACTCTGGCCGAGTCCCGGGCCAATGACCAAATGTGTTGCCCATGCCAACGTCTCACTGAGTGATTGGCCGGGCTCCCACCCTTGCGTCATCAGTTCTGGCTGACGTGTTACCAGCATCAGGGTATGCGCTTTTTGCGTCACCACTTTGACAAGCCCGGCACCGGTTCTTAACGCCGCTTGCGCTGACAAGGCCACTGCGCCCCCCATGCCCTGGTCGCCCCCTAAACACAGGACGCGACCGAATTGTCCCTTGTGTGCGCTACGCGAGCGTTTAGGTAAATGCGGCTCGACCCAGTCATCACGAACAAGGTAACCCGCAGGGGTGGACTGACGCGAGAATGCTGTCGCGACATTCAGGCCTGCAAACATTAACTCACCGCGATGGGCAACCGCTTGGCCGGTGAGCAATCCTTGCTTTAACGCAATCAAGGTGACGGTCACATCGGCGTCAATAGCCACGCCTTTCACACAGCCACTATTGGCACAAAGCCCAGAGGGAATATCTACCGCAACCACAGGTACCGCCGCGAGGTTGATGGCGCTGATCGCCTGAGCAAACTCCCCCTCCACGGCACGCGATAATCCGGTACCCAAGATAGCATCGACCACCACATCGAACTGGCTGATCGTTGGTGGGTGTTCAACATAGCTACCACCACAATCTTGCCACTCTTGCCAAGCGGTCGCCGCATCACCCTCCAGTTTGCTTGGTGTCACTAGCGACCACACGGTAACGCTTAACCCCGAGGATTTGGCAAGCCGCGCAATCACATAACCATCACCCGCATTATTACCGGCACCACATACGATTAATAGTCGAGCCGCATTGGGATAATGTTGATTGATACAGTCAAACACTGACTGCCCAGCACGTAGCATTAGCTGATACATGGGAATCGACAGTGCACGCGCGACCGCTTGCTCGCCTTCACGAACTTGCTCTGCGCGATAGAAACTCTGTGGTAAACTTGTCGCCATTAAGTGCCTCCATTGATTGTACTGCACCACCCAAGGCCTCAGGATCTACCGCTATGTCGCAACCCAAGCCCGATGCATCCATTGATTTCGACCAACTTGCCCAACGTATCAAGCAATGGGGGCAAGCGCTAGGCTTCCAGCAGGTGGGGATCACGGATGTTGATCTCAAGCAACATGAAGCGCAATTACAGCGCTGGCTCGACAACGGGTATCACGGTGAGATGGCGTGGATGGCCAGACATGGGATGATGCGTGCGCGACCGGACGAACTGGTGCCAGGCACAGTGCGCGTGATCAGTGTGCGGATGAACTACTTGCCGCCTAACGCGGGCTTTGCCCAAACACTGGCAAACCCTGATTTAGGATATGTGAGTCGTTACTCGCTGGGACGTGACTACCATAAACTGATTCGGAATCGACTCAAAAAGCTGGGCCAACAGATTGAGGCTGAAGTGGGTCCATACGGATATCGTCCTTTTGTCGACTCTGCACCCGTTTTAGAGCGCCCGCTCGCGGAGAAAGCCGGCTTAGGTTGGACAGGCAAACACTCCCTGATCCTCAATGATGAAACCGGATCCTGGTTCTTTCTCGGTGAGTTATTGGTGGATCTTCCTTTACCCGTCGACACCCCTGTCGAGAATCAGTGCGGTAAATGTGTTGCCTGCATGACCAGTTGTCCCACTCAAGCAATCGTCGCAGAAGGCGTGGTCGACGCGCGCCGCTGCATTTCCTACCTGACTATCGAATATGATGGCGTGATCCCCTTAGAATTTCGCCATGCCATCGGTAACCGTATCTATGGTTGCGATGACTGCCAGCTGGTTTGTCCGTTTAACCGTGAGGCCGAGATCACCTTAGAGGCTGATTTTCATTGTCGCCCCAGCCTCGAACAACAGCCACTCACCACGCTGTTCAACTGGGATGAGGAAACCTTCTTATCGCTCACACAGGGGTCGGCGATACGTCGCATCGGGATCCAAAAATGGCGGCGCAACCTAGCGATTGCCATGGGCAATGCCCCCTTCAATCAAGCGATCATCGATAGTCTCAAGGCGCGGCTCGGTGAGGACAAGCTGGTTGACGAACATATTCACTGGGCGCTCAGCGAACAAGAGAAAAAACGACAGCGTATTGATGTCAAACCATTACCCACAGGGACGCGTCGTCTCGTGCGCATTATAGAAAAAGGATTGCCTCGTGACGCTTAATCGGAGGCTTACAAGCGGAAAGATGACGCTATTCACATAATGTGGAAAACCGTCACGCAATGCGCATTTATGGTGCGCTTTTTGATAGTTAAACACATTGATGGTGCATTAAGCGAGCAAGATCACGTAAGTGAATAACACTGTGGAAAAGCGTTAGCTAACCTGAAAGAAAACCATGTATTTTTCTTATTTTACAAGCAGTTAAGGTATGTTTGCGTTTATTTCACATGTGCAACATAGATACCGTGCCTGATGATAAGATAACCAGCACCGTACACAGCAACAAATCCATTAACTGGTTTATCCACAACGCTTTCTCTGTGGATAAGTCTGTGCAGTATTGGTAAAAACCGCGCCACCGTGCGCTTTCAGAGAAAGCATGGACAGATGGGATTTGTGTAAGAAATGATGCTTCACAGCATTAAAGATGGCGCTATCTTAAACGCCACACTGGTGGTTAACCAAGTGATTGGAGCGACACACGGGGTTCGAACCCGTGACCTCAACCTTGGCAAGGTTGCGCTCTACCAGCTGAGCTAGTGTCGCTTATTCCGAATTGTTGTTTGGAGCGACATACGAGGTTCGAACTCGTGACCTCAACCTTGGCAAGGTTGCGCTCTACCAGCTGAGCTAATGTCGCATTGCTGATGCATTACATCGCATTTTAATTTGGAGCGACACACGAGGTTCGAACTCGTGACCTCAACCTTGGCAAGGTTGCGCTCTACCAGCTGAGCTAGTGTCGCTTAGATCGACCTGATCAACATCAGATCGATATTAATTTGGAGCGACATACGAGGTTCGAACTCGTGACCTCAACCTTGGCAAGGTTGCGCTCTACCAGCTGAGCTAATGTCGCTTTCAACAGACGATTCACGTCGTTAGGGCTGCGAATTATACGAAGAAAAAACCGGGTTGCAAGTGCTGGTGAGCAATTTTTTGGTTTTTTCTTTTAATCGCTCAAAAGAGCATCAGATCGATGACTGACCCATCAGATCGTTAAGATCCTCTCTCGATAGAAGCGTAATTCTGCAATTGATTCTCGGATGTCGTCAAGCGCTAAATGGGTTCCCTGTTTAGAGAAATCATTCAACACCTCAGGTTGCCATCGACGTACCAGCTCTTTTAACGTACTTACATCCACCGTACGGTAATGAAAATAGCGCTCGAGCGCTGGCATGTGGCGATAGAGGAAGCGTCGATCTTGCCCCACACTATTACCGCAAATCGGTGACGCGCCAGACGGCACCCATTGCGATAAGAAAGCGATGGTCTGCTCAATGGCGGTTTGCTCGTCAATATCACTCTGTTGTACGCGCGCCACTAAGCCAGACTGGCTATGGGTACGCGTGCACCAATCATCCATTTTGTCGAGCTCGCTTTGCGGTTGATGTACCGCCAGGACGGGCCCCTCAGCCAGAATATTCAACTGTGCATCGGTGACAATTGTCGCGATCTCAATGATCTTATGTGTATCCGGATCCAGCCCCGTCATTTCCAGATCAATCCAGATTAAATTGTTTTCACTGAACGCCATTGAACTTGCCTTTTTTATCGATAAACCATGTATCATACTGTGCTTGATATGAAAGCCAACTTAACCGATAAGAGTCAACGTGGCAAAAAAGAAAAAACTGACGAAGGGTCAACTGCGACGGGTAAGATCCAACCAACAACGCCGGATCAAAGAGAAAGATACCGATCTGCAATGGGAAGATGCCGCACTGGAATCCGCACGGGAGGGGCGGGTTATCACGCGGTTTGGACAACATGCTGATATCGAAGATCCCGACACAGGTAAGATACACAGATGCAATATTCGTCGCACTGTCCATAGTCTGGTCACTGGCGACCGTGTAGTATGGCGACCCGGTAAAGAAGCGCTCGATGGCTTTGCTGGCGTTGTGGAGGCGGTGCATGAACGTGACTCCGTGCTCACTCGTCCCGATTATTACGATGGGGTCAAGCCCGTCGCGGCGAACATTGATCAGGTGGTGATCGTGGCCGCTATTTTGCCCGAGCTGTCGCTCAACATTATCGACCGCTACCTTATTGCCTGTGAAGCACTGGATATCGCGCCCCTGATTGTGATCAACAAAGTCGATTTGTTGGATGAAGAAGGCCATGAGATGGTCGATGATCTGCTCGATATTTATCGAGATATTGGTTATCCCCTCGTGATGGTCAGTGCGGACTCGGGCGAAGGCATGTCAGCGTTGATGACACACCTAGACCAGCATGTGAGCGTCTTTGTTGGGCAGTCCGGCGTCGGGAAGTCCAGTTTGGTCAATACCCTACTCCCCGATGTGCACGCGCATACGCATCAGGTATCGGAAAATTCAGGGCTTGGTCAACATACCACCACCGCCGCACGCTTGTATCATTTTGATCAAGGCGGCGATCTGATTGACTCCCCCGGCGTCCGTGAGTTTGGCTTATGGCATTTAGAACCGGAACAAATTGCTCATGGCTTTGTCGAATTTCGTGATTATTTAGGTGGCTGTAAGTTCCGCGATTGCAAACATGGCGATGATCCTGGTTGCCTACTGCGACAAGCGGTCGAAGACGGACACATTAGTGTCGAACGTTTTGATAGCTACCATCGCATCATTGAGAGCATGAAAGAAGCCAAAGACAACCGTCAGTTCTCGCGGAATAAGCAACACTGAGCGATTGTCACTTTACTGACAGATTCGCTACACTGCGCGCCAATAAAAGGCACGTCACTGACATCAACAACCCGATAATTGGTTAGGACTACACTGTGCGAGACGATTTGAAAGTCGGCCTACAATACCTTACGCCGAAACACGCGTTGACCCGATTGATGGGGAAACTTGCTAACTTGAAAGCGGGTTGGTTCACCACCGCTGTGATCAAATGGTTTATCAAGCAATATCATGTGGATATGAGCGAAGCAAAAGTGAGCGATCCCAGCCACTATCGCACCTTTAATGATTTTTTCGTTCGCGAGTTGAAGCCGGCGCTGCGCCCCATCGATGGCGACGAGGCAACGCTGGTCTTTCCGGCTGACGCCTGTGTCAGTCAAGCAGGCGCGATTGAACAGGGCCGCTTGATTCAAGCCAAAGGCCATAGCTTCTCTCTGACCGAGTTAGTGGGTGGAGATGACACGCTTGCGGCGCAATTTGACCAAGGCGAATTCGCCACCTTGTACCTTTCTCCTCGCGACTATCACCGCGTTCACATGCCGTGTGACGGTGTGTTGCGAGAGATGATTTATATTCCTGGCGATTTGTTTTCAGTGAACCCACTGACGGCAGAAAACGTGCCAAACCTCTTTGCGCGGAATGAGCGCGTGGTGTGCGTCTTTGATACCGCGTTTGGCCCCATGGCACAAATATTGGTCGGCGCCACCATTGTTGGCAGTATCGAAACCACGTGGGCCGGGACGGTGACCCCGCCAACCGGTGGCAGTATTCGTCGTTGGCAATATCCAACCGACGGTGAGCAGGCGATGCACTTTGCTCAAGGAGAGGAAATGGGCCGATTCAAACTGGGCTCTACCGTGATTAACCTCTTCCCGAAAGGGGCGGTACGCTTTGATGACGCCGTCTTACCTGGTGAGCCGACACAATTGGGGCAAGCTTACGCACACCGCCAGCACTAACTTCCCGCTAAAAACCTGAGAAAAATGTGAAATATGGGGCATTTATGCCCCTTTTTTGTGTCGAAATTCGGATATTTTTCCCGTTAATCCAAGATAAAGCGCCGTATGATACGGATATTCCATTACTGATAATAAGGCGCACGCGACTCTTCGCGTCTAAGGCGGAACGCGCTCGCCCATCCATGACGAAGGAGCGTATTTGTGGTTAATGCTCGTTTTATCAAATTGCTGGTCGCCCTCGGCTTACCGCTGTTACTACTGTTAGTCCCTACCGATTGGTTACCCATTGCTAACCTCACTATCATTCAGCACCGTTTGTTAGCGATATTTCTGATGGCGGCCTTGCTGTGGGTCCTTGAGCCTGTGCCGGTGTTTTCAACCTCTTTGCTGATCATTACCCTGCAGTTGGTGATGATATCCGATAAAGGCTTACACTGGTTTCGCGGTATCACACTGCATCATCCTCGCGGAGACTTAATTCCTTATACCGACATTCTCAGCGCCTTTTCATCCCCTATCATTATTCTGTTTATGGGCGGGTTTTCACTGGCTATTGCCGCATCAAAATATGAACTCGACATCAATTTGGCACGTGTGCTGTTGAGGCCGTTTGGTCACCACCCTAAATTTATCATGCTTGGCCTGATGCTGATTACCGCAGTATTTTCGATGTTTATGTCAAACACTGCCACCACGGTGATGATGCTGGCCCTATTAACGCCAATTATCGCGGTGTTACCCAAAGGTGATCCTTTGGTCAAGGCACTCGTGCTTTGTATTCCCGTGGCAGCGAATACCGGTGGCATTGCCACACCTATCGGCACACCACCTAACGCTATTGCCTTACAGTATTTAACGGGGGAGTATAAAGTCTCTTTTCTGGGTTGGATGCAGATGGGCCTGCCTTTCGTGATCGTTCAGCTCACCTTCGCCTGGTGGCTATTACAACGGCTCTTTCAGAGTCAACAAACCCGCGTGAACCTCGCTTTAGAAGGCCGTTTTTTACAAAGCTGGCAGGCTTACACTGTCTATATCACCTTCGCCCTCACGATCGTGCTGTGGCTCACCACCAGTTTGCATGGCATGAATACTTATGTGGTGGCGGTGATCCCACTGGCGATTTTTACCCTCACTGGCATTATTGGTAAGCCAGAGCTCAAACAAATCAACTGGGATGTATTGTGGCTGGTCGCTGGCGGGATTGCCATGGGGATCGCGCTCGACCAAACCGGCCTAGCCGCGGCGCTCGCTCATGCGGTCGATTACAGCCTGCTTACCGCCATGACGGTGCTGGTTACCTTGTCGATTATCTGCTGGCTGATGGCGAACTTTATGTCCAACACAGCCACCGCTAACCTCTTAATGCCGATAGCCGCGGCCATCGCGACCTCCATGCCCGCACTGGCAAGCATTGGCGGTATGCAGGGGCTATTGATTGTGGTCGCCTTTTCCGCTTCCTTGGGGATGATACTGCCGGTCTCGACGCCACCCAATTCCCTAGCATATTCAACCGGATTTATCAGCAGTCAAGATTTGGTCAAAGTCGGTATCATCTTAGGCATAAGTGGCTTAGGCCTAGTTTATACCGCTGTCCTCTTACTCACATGACAATCGTTTAACGATTGAGACACAAAACGATAGATTCGCCCCAGAACGAGAAAATTGATATTTTTCATCCGCTAAAAATGGGATAACACTGATGATGTGAGTAAGACAGCCAGCTGAGCTTTGAGGATAAACCCACTTTTTGCAAAATTCTTTATCCCTCATTGACTCAAGCTTTCTACAATTAAGCAGATACTCAATAAGAAAGTGTCATCAAAACGTGGTAGTACGAGGGATCTTTAATGAAATTCACCATCAAGACCAAAATATTGCTTGCTGTTGCTTTGGTCGTTGCCTTAGTCAGTGCAGTACAGGCATGGTTTTCCGTTAACCAATTGGAACAAGAGACGCAGCAAAACGTCACTGAGCAAATGCGCGATGTCGGTCTTTCCACCAGCAACTTTATCGAAGAGTGGCTAGATATCCGCAGTGACATGCTAGTCGCCAATGTGCCACTGATTGCGACCCAGCCGAATGTCGATCGTGAATTATTGCTGACCAAGCGCCAGGGTAACTTTCTCACCGTTTACGCCGGCTTTGCAGACGGCTCGATTGCTTATGGTGACAAAACAGAAAGCTGGCCGGCCAATTATGACCCGCGGACTCGACCTTGGTACAAACAAGCCAACGCCGCCAATGAGCTCATTATCACACCGCCTTATGTCGATGCCAATGGTGCCGGGATGGTGATCAGTTTTGCCAAATCGTTCGATCAACGCTTTGAGGGCGTTATCGCGGCGGATCTCTCCGTTGACGCCATTGTGCAAGAAGTGCTCAACGTGCGGTTACCCAACCAAGGTTTCGCCTTTTTGGTGGACGGGAATAACAATGTCGTCGCTTATCGGGATACCGCGCTCAGTACCAAAGCGCTCACCGAGGTTGACGATGAGCTCACCCCCGCTTTTATCCAAAAGGCCCGTAACAGTGACGCACTCGCGAGCATTACCTTTGACGGTGACGGAAGAGAAAAGCTGCTCGCCGTGACGCCCGTTGAAGGCGCTGACTGGAGCCTTGGCGTGGTACAAGACAAAAAGTTGGCGTTTGCGTCTGTCTCAGAGCAGATTGTGTCCACCTTAGTCACGTCAGTGATTCTCTTTGTGATCATTGCATTGATTGCCGGCGCCCTTATCCACCGGATGTTAGCCCCCCTGACCCAACTGACACAGGCAGTGAGCTCGCTGTCAAAAGGCAGTGGGGATCTGACTCAGCGCCTTGATATTGTCCGTAAAGATGAAATCGGTGAGCTAGCCGGGCACGTCAATGCGTTTCTTGAGCAGTTACAAGCGATGATAGGCCGCAGCGTCACCCAGAGTGTCACCTTATCGGATCGCGCAGACCAATGTCGCAATCTTGCTCACCAGTCCAGTAGCTTGGTGGGGCAGCAACAAGGCGATGTCGATCAAATTGCTACCGCCATCCATGAGATGTCGACCACCGCCAACGAAGTTGCGAGTAACGCTGAACAAACCGCTCGCTCTGCCCAAGAAGCGGAGAGCTCTTGCCGTGATGGATTAGAGGTGGTGGAGAGCAACCGTGATGCCATTACCCAACTGGCGGAGCAAGTGGAGCAAGCGACGGATGTGATTCGAGAGTTGGATACCAATTCACAAAGCATCAACCAAATCATCTCCACCATTCAGGATATCGCTGAACAAACCAACCTACTCGCGCTTAACGCCGCCATTGAGGCCGCCCGAGCCGGCGAACAAGGTCGTGGCTTTGCTGTCGTCGCCGATGAAGTGCGTGTATTGAGTCAGCGTACTCATGACTCCACGGAAGAGATCCGTAACATGATTGAAACGCTACAAAACACCACTCAACGCGCGGTGGATGGCATGACCCAAAGTAATGATATGGCAACCTCAAGTGTCGAGCGCGCGGCCTCAGCGAGCGAGAAACTCAACGAAATCACCCGTGCAATTGGCGACATTTCTGAGATGGCGGCACAAATTGCCAGCGCAGCTGAAGAGCAACGTGCGGTGACCGAGGATATCAACCGCAATACCCAAGCGGTGCGTGACCTATCGTTAGAGATCCACCAAAAATCCAATGAAACGGGCGAGCAAGGTGAGCAAATGGCGCAAGATGCGCAAGAAATGCACAACGACCTCTCCAAGTTCAAAGTATAACCTGAGCCACTGCAGTCTGCCTGCCTGGGTAGGCAGACTGTCACTGGCAGAAAGATCACAGATTCATCCATCTTCTCGCGCTTTGCCGCTGTTGTGACCGCATTTTGTCTTATCGATCCAACTTTAGTGCAAACGTTGCGTATACACTTGTGACACTTTTCAAGCAGATGGAAATGTGTCTATGCCCAAGCCAACCATTAAGCTAAAAATCATTGTGGCGATTGCCTTTATCGTGGCCTTGGTCAGTGCGGTACTTGCCAGCATTTCTGTGCGTCAACTCCAAAGCGAGACGACCAGCAGTATCACCAAGCAAATGCATGATGTCGGGGATGCCACCGTCCAGTTTATCGATAGCTGGCTGAGTACGCGCGCCGATATGCTATTGGCAAACGAATCACTGATCGCCAATAAGGCTAATGTGGATCGCGAGCTTCTTGTCACCAAGCGAGCGGGGCATTTTCTCTCCGTATATGCCGGCTTTGAAGATGGCCGTATCGCCTACGGTGATAAAAGCGAAGATTGGCCCGCCGACTATGATCCGCGCACTCGCCCTTGGTATCAAAGCGCCAGTGACGCCAATGGCTTAATCATTACCGAGCCCTATCAAGATTTCGACGGCAGTTTGGTGGTCAGTCTCGCCAAGGCCTTCAATGGCCAATATCAAGGCGTGCTGGCTGCCGACGTCACCGTCACCGATATTGTCGAGCAAGTGTTAAATTTAAAACTCAGTAATGGCTTTGCCTTTCTCGTCGATGGTGACAACCGCTTAGTGGCGTATCGCGACACAGATCTCAGTCGCCAACCCCTCACTGAGCTGGATGAAGAACTCACCCCGACATTTATGGCCAATGCAAGCGCACAACGCCAACTCACCACCTTTGAGCTCAATGGCAAAGAAAAGCTACTCGCGGCTATCGAAGTACCCAACACCGATTGGACCTTGGGTATCGTTGAAGACAAGACGCAAGCCTACGCCTCAGTATCAGAGCAAATTACCTTTGTGCTGATCGCCTCAGTGATTTTGTTTATCGTGATTGCCTTTGTCGCCGGCGCGTTAATCAAACAACTGCTAAAGCCATTAGGCGAGCTGACAGGGGCCGTGCGCACGCTCTCTGCAGGTGAAGGCGATCTGACGCAAAGGATCAACATCGCCCGCCAAGATGAAATTGGCGAATTGGCTGAATACGTCAATGCCTTCCTCGCTCAGCTCCAGAAAATGGTGGGTAAAGCAGTGAACCAAAGCATGACGTTGTCAGAAAGTGCTGAGGAGTGCCGAACCCACGCCCTGCAATCCAGTCAGCTGGTTGATAAGCAGCAAAATGATGTTGATCAGATCGCGACTGCGATCCACGAAATGTCGACCACAGCCAACGAGGTCGCCAGTCACGCCGAAGATACGGCCTCATCGGCGCAACAAGCGGAGCAGTCATGCCAAGAAGGGTTGAGCGTGGTCGGCGATAACCGCAATGCCATCACTCAGTTGGCCGAGCAAGTGGAGCGAGCCACTAATGTGATCCGCGAGCTGGATGAAAATGCACAGAGCATTAACCAAATCATCGCGACGATTCAAGGGGTGGCAGAACAAACCAACTTGCTTGCCCTAAACGCGGCGATTGAGGCAGCGCGGGCAGGCGATCAAGGGCGCGGTTTTGCGGTGGTCGCCGATGAAGTGCGCGTGCTCAGCCAGCGTACCCATGACTCCACCGAAGAAATTCGCAACATGATTGAGACGCTGCAGCACACCACGCAGCGCGCGGTCGATGATATGACTCAAAGTAACGAGATGGCCACCTCCAGTGTGGATCGCGCCGAAGCGGCCAGTGAGCGCCTGAATCAAATCACCAGCGCCATTGGTACTATCTCAGAAATGGCGATTCAAATTGCCAGCGCCGCCGAGGAGCAGCGCGCGGTCACCGACGATATCAATCGCAATACCCAAGCGGTGAAAGATCTGTCTTATGAGATCCACCAGCAAGCCAGTGCTACCGGCGATCAGGGAGAAAGTATGGCGCAAGCCGCGCGGGATATGCATCAAGATCTGTCAAAATTTAAAGTCTAGGTGAATGCCCTTTCAGACGCCGCCGCAAGGCGGCGTTTTTCTTATGGCGCTACGCGCGTGAGACAGGAAACGCAGTCACCGCATCAATGTGATCACAACCGAGCGCGAGCATCACAAGGCGATCGATCCCTAGCGCGACTCCTGCGCAATCAGGTAAGCCACTTTCCAGCGCTGACAACAAGTGCTCATCGATAGGTTGTGGTGGTAGACCGCGAGCCACACGTGCCGCATTATCCGCCTCAAACCGCTGTCGCTGCTCGTTGGCGTCTTGCAACTCATAAAAGCCATTGGCCAGCTCAACCCCTCGGTAATACACCTCAAACCGATGCGCAACACGCGTGTCTGCTTCGCTGATTTTAGCCAACGCGGCTTGCGATGCCGGAAAGTCATAAATAAAGGCGGGCACCTGCTGGCCAATATGCGGCTCCACCATCACGGAGAAAAGCAGCTGCAGCAAGGTATCTTTGTCGGTTTCATCCTGAGTGATATCGGTGAGCCCTTGGGTGGCAGCCAGTGCACGCAACTGATCAATGTCCGCAGTGAGAGGGCACAGTCCGGTGAGAGATTCAAAGACCGTTTGATAGCTCATCCGTGTCGCGGCTTGGCACCTCAGCACCGCTTGTAACAAGGCATCCATTTCGTCCATCAAGTCATGGTGGGTATAGCCAGGTTGATACCACTCCAACATCGTAAACTCGGGGTTATGGTAGCGCCCCGCTTCTTCATTCCGAAACGCTTTGCTGATTTGATAAATAGCCCCACTTCCAGCGGCTAATAGCCGCTTCATATGGAACTCTGGACTGGTCATGAGGTGCAAGGCGACGCCGTCAGCAAAACCCGGCCCAACCAAAGACGTTGTGAAGCTATGAAGGTGCACATCGGTCACCGCCGCTTGACTCAGTGCTGGGGTATCCACTTCCCATACATCACGGACGGCAAAAAATTGACGGATACGGGCTATGATCGCAGCGCGCTTTTTTAGTTGTGACACGCTTGCCGTTGGCTGCCACCGATTCCTCTCACTCATACGTTTACCCTTGCGCTCTCTGATGGCGCCAGTCTATCGCTGCCGCCTGGAATGACAAGTGCTCATCACCGCTGTCACACAGCAACTATGTGTCACACGACGCATTTTCTTGGTGAGTATTTCTCATTTTTACAAGAGCGGCAGGCACTTAACGACTAACATCACACTTTTATGCAATTTAACACCCATGCCCGCAAAATCACGGCAATTCCCCGACTGAGTCAATTTTTACTGTGCGTAGATTGCCTACCATGACAGCAGAACAATAAACAAGCCAAGCACTGGCTTTCCCTACACTGGAGGATGAACGTGCAGACCCTCACCACAGACATTGCAGTTATCGGCGCTGGTGGCGCTGGACTGCGCACGGCCATTGCGGCCGCTGAAGCTGACCCTTCTCTTAATATTGCGCTGGTGTCTAAGGTCTACCCCATGCGCTCCCACACCGTGGCCGCAGAAGGTGGATCGGCTGCCGTCATCAAGGACGAAGACAGCCTAGACAACCACTTCAACGATACCGTGAGCGGTGGCGACTGGTTATGCGAACAAGATGTCGTCGATTACTTTGTCAAACATTGTGCCCATGAAATGGTACAACTCGAGCAATGGGGCTGCCCTTGGAGTCGAAAAGACGATGGCAGTATCAATGTTCGTCGGTTTGGCGGTATGAAAGTGGAGCGTACATGGTTTGCTGCCGATAAAACCGGCTTCCATATGCTCCATACCCTGTTTCAAACCTCGACCAAATACCCACAAATCCAGCGTCTCGATGAATACTTTGTGATTGATTTGATTATCGATGACGGGCAAGTACAAGGCTTGATTGCCTTGCACATGGCGGAAGGCGAGCTGGTTTGTATTAAAGCCAAATCGGTGGTGTTAGCCACTGGCGGTGCGGGACGCGTGTACAGCTGCAATACCAATGGTGGGATTGTCACCGGGGATGGCATGGCCATGGCTTATCGCCACGGTATTCCGCTGCGTGATATGGAATTTGTCCAATATCACCCCACAGGACTGCCTGGTACGGGGATCTTAATGACCGAAGGCTGCCGTGGCGAAGGTGGCATTATTGTCAACAAAGACGGCTACCGCTACCTGCAAGATTATGGACTCGGGCCAGAAACGCCCGTCGGTCAACCGAAAAACAAATACATGGAGCTCGGACCACGCGATAAAGTCTCACAAGCCTTTTGGCATGAGCAGCAAAAAGGCAATACCATCAAGCACACGCTCGGTGACGTTGTTCATCTCGATTTACGTCACCTCGGCGAAGACTATATTCAAGAACGGCTGCCGTTTATTTGTGAGCTCGCCAAAGCCTATGTCAACGTTGACCCCGCCAAAGAGCCGATCCCAATTCGTCCCACGGTGCACTACACCATGGGTGGCATTGAAACGGATGCCCAAACCGAAACGCGCGTTAACGGCTTATTTGCGGTTGGTGAGTGCTCCTCCGTCGGTTTGCACGGCGCGAATCGACTCGGCTCAAACTCGCTCGCTGAATTGGCGGTATTTGGTCGTTTGGCGGGTGAAGGCGCAGCAAAACGGGCAGCGGCCTTCACAGATTGGAATCAAGCGGCGATTGATGCCCAGGTTCAGAACGTCAAAGCGCGCATTGATCAGTTGCTAAGCAATCAAGGCGAAGAAAACTGGGCGGATATTCGCAAAGAGCTTGGCGAGACAATGGAAGCGGGCTGCGGTATTTATCGTCGCGAAGATCTGATGCAAGCCACCATTGATAAAATCGCGGAACTCAAAGCACGCTATCAGCATGTTGCCATCCAAGACCAAGGGAGTGTGTTCAATACTGACCTACTCTATGCCATTGAAGTGGGCTATGGCTTGGAAGTGGCCGAAGCCATGGCACATTCTGCTATCCAGCGTAAGGAGTCTCGCGGGGCCCACCAACGCCTTGATGAGGGCTGTACCGAGCGTGACGATGAAAACTATCTCAAGCACACCTTAGCCTTCTACCAACCTGACGGCCGTCCTCGCATTGATTATGGCGATGTCAAAATCACCAAGTCACAACCACAAGCGCGGTTGTATGGTGATGCGGCAGAACGCGCCAATGGTGGCAATGTTGACTCAAAAGAGGAGCACGCATCATGACGCAAACTACCTACCAGGTCTCAGTGCTCAGATACGATCCGGCAACGGATGATGCGCCTTACTCGCAATCTTTCGTTGTACCCGGCGATGAAACCATGTCGGTCTTGGATGCGCTGGGGTATATCAAAGACAACCTCGATAAGTCGCTCTCTTATCGCTGGTCGTGTCGCATGGCCATTTGTGGCTCATGCGGGATGATGGTCAATGGCGTGCCCAAGCTCGCTTGCAAAGCGTTTTTACGTGATTACGCCAAAGGGGTGGTGATTGAGCCTTTGGCTAATTTTGCGATCGAAAAAGATCTCGTTGTCGATATGACGCCCTTTATTGAGCGCCTTGAAGCGATAAAACCCTATATCTTGGGTAATGATCGTCGCCCTGAAGACGGGCCCAACACGCAAACGCCTGAACAAATGGCACGCTACAAACAGTTTGCCGCTTGTATCAACTGCGGCTTATGCTACGCCGCCTGTCCTCAGTTTGGTCTCAATCCCGACTTTCTTGGTCCTGCTGCGATCGCGCTGGCACACCGCTATAACCTTGACAGTCGAGACAAGGGGAAAGCCCAACGCATGCCACTGATTAATAGTGATAACGGTGCATGGGGATGTACTTTCGTCGGCTACTGCTCAAAAGTTTGCCCGAAAGGTGTTGATCCTGCGGGTGCGGTCAACCAAGGCAAGGTGGCTTCCACCCAAGATATGGTGATTGCCATGTTTAATCCCAATAAAGATGGGCAGGAGGTAAGAGGATGAGTAATCGCAAGCCCTATACACGCCCCATGCCTCGTACTTGGTGGCTCGAACATCCGTTCTACCGCTTTTATATGGTGCGAGAAGCAACAGTACTGCCTTTGGTCTTTTTTACGCTTAGTCTTACAGCTGGGTTAATTTGCTTGGTTCAGGGACCGCAAGCGTGGCAAAGCTGGCTGGATTATATGGCCCACCCAGTTGTGATTATCTTGAACCTAGTTGCCTTGGTCGCCAGCCTGTTTCATGCCACCACGTTTTTTAGCATGATGCCGCAAGTAATGCCGATTCGCATTCAAGGAAAACTGCTCGACGGTAAATGGGTGGTTGGTGCGCAATGGGCCGCGGTCGCGGTGATATCACTGATTGCTCTTGTGCTCATTTAGGAGGTGTTATGATCGATCCCAAACCCAAACGTTCCGATGAGCCCATTTGGTGGAGTTTATTTGGCGCCGGGGGGACCTGGTTCGCGATGTTTACCCCGGTGACTGTATTGATTCTGGGGGTGCTCATCCCACTTGGCGTTATTGACCCATCCGCATTGAGCTATGACCGCGTGATGATGTTTGCTGATCACTGGCTGGGCAAATTGCTTATCCTCGCCACGCTGGCGCTACCAATGTGGCACGCCATGCACCGCATTCATCACGGGCTGCATGATTTGAAGCTGCATGTGGGGTTAGCAGGCAAAGTGGTGTGCTATGCCATCGCTTTTGCCGTCAGCATTGCCGCCGTGCTGTTGGTGCTTGTCATTTAACGAACACCGACGGCCCGTCATAATAAAAAAGCCCTGGCCTATATCAGCTCAGGGCTTTTTCGCGGTATCGTTATTTAACCCGTCCAACGTACTCACCCGTTCGGGTATCGACCTTAATTACTTCGCCGATTTGAATAAACAAAGGCACGCGAACCACAGCGCCTGTGCTCAGTGTCGCTGGCTTACCGCCCGTTCCTTGCGTATCACCTTTCAAACCAGGATCAGTTTCCGTCACTTCTAGTTCAACGAAGTTAGGTGGTGTTACCACGATAGGGTCGCCGTTCCAAAGCGTAAGCGTACAAGTGTTGTTCTCGACTAACCACTTGACGTTATCACCCACTGCGCTCTCATTAGACGCAATTTGCTCAAAGGTTTCATTGTTCATGAAGTGATAGAATTCACCGTCTGTGTACAGGTAATCCATATCGACTTCAATCACGTCGGCCGCTTCAACGCTGTCACCCGATTTAAATGTTTTCTCTAGTACTTTACCGGAGATCAACTTACGGATTTTGACACGGTTAAAGGCCTGACCTTTGCCTGGCTTTACGAATTCATTTTCGGTAATGACACACGGCTCGTTATCGAGCATAATTTTCAAACCGCCGCGGAATTCATTAGTGCTGAAAGACGCCATCTTGATCCTCTTAACATCTTCGAGTTTTCACAAATGTCGCACATCATAACCCGAATCCAGCCTGCTGTTGAGCGAAACTGGATCAAAGAACTCGCAGAGGCGATCACAGATCCCAGTGAACTGCTGCAAACGCTTGAAATTTCACCAAAGGGGTGGGAGGCCGGCTTTGCCGCGCGCCGTTTGTTTACACAGCGCGTCCCACGTAGTTTTGTTGCCCGAATGGAAAAGGGCAACCCTAATGACCCGCTGCTTAAGCAAGTGCTACCAGTGGCAGACGAGTTTACTGAGGTTGACGGGTTCAGCGCTGACCCACTGGAAGAGCAAGATAATGCGATTCCTGGTTTGTTACACAAGTACCACAACCGTGTGTTGCTGATCGTTAAGGGAGGCTGTGCCATAAATTGCCGTTATTGCTTCCGCCGCCATTTCCCTTATCAAGATAACAAAGGCAGCAAACGCGTGTGGCAAGGGGCGCTGGATTATATCGCCGCTCATGCAGAGATAGACGAAGTGATTTTATCTGGTGGTGATCCGCTGATGGCAAAAGACGAGGAGCTCGATTGGCTCATCAGTGCTATCGAGCAAATAACGCATGTTAAACGGCTGCGTATTCACTCTCGCTTGCCCGTAGTGATCCCTGCGCGCCTCACTTCCGCACTGACCGAGCGCTTATCGCGCTCGCGTTTACAAGTGGTGATGGTCACCCACATCAACCATGCCAATGAGATCGATGACGAATTAAGCGACAAACTCCACGCATTGCGACAAGCGGGGATCACGCTGCTCAACCAAAGCGTGCTTCTCAAAGGCGTGAATGATAGTGCGGATGCGTTGGTGGCACTGAGCCAACGACTGTTTGAGGCAGGCGTTTTGCCTTATTACCTGCATGTATTGGATAAAGTTCAAGGCGCCGCCCACTTTCTAGTCTCGGACGATGAAGCGCGCGTATTAATGCAGGAGATTATCGGCCAGCTTTCAGGCTATTTGGTCCCCCGACTGACCCGAGAAATTGGCGGGCGAGCCAGTAAAACCCCGCTTGATCTACATTTAGAGTGAATAATCAGTAACTTAATTAATATACGCTGTTGATTTATTTTTGCTTCCATGGCTTATTAGAGAGGAAAGCTCACCACAAGGATGTGTTATGTCTCTGATTATTCGTCAATACCACGTCGACGATATTCCTGCGATACGTGAAATCTACGCGCAACCTAACGCCCAAGCGGGTACCTTGCAGTTGCCGATGCCAAGCCTCGCTATGTGGGAAAAGCGGCTTAATAACGTGCCAGATGGCGTATACCCATTGGTTGCCGAGCTAGAAGGTAAAGTGGTCGGCAACCTAGGCTTAGTCATTGCCACAAACCCTCGCCGTCGCCACGTCGCAGACATTGGTATGGGCGTTCACGATGCCTATCAAGGCCGCGGCATTGGTAGCGCGCTAATGGAAAAAGCGATCGATTTAGCCGATAACTGGTTGAATATGTCACGGATCGAGTTGACCGTATACACAGATAACACAGCGGCTATCCATCTCTATCAACGCTTTGGCTTTGAAATTGAAGGCACCGCCAAACAGTTTGCATTCCGCAATGGCGAGTTTGTCGATGCCCATTATATGGCACGTAATCGCTAACCAAGCCATTCAGGCATGCTATCGGGCTTAGCGTAGCTCAGACGACCAACACGATCAGTGGTATGGTAGCTGTCTAAGCCACTCAAAGCGACGGAGCCTGCTTGCTCAATATCGACAAAACCATCATGGCTGATACAGCTATCTGGAACATGCGCCTCAATGATCTCACCCACCAACAGGTGGGTGCCATTGATCGCCATGGTGTGCTCTTCACGAAGAATGAGACCAAGACGTATAGCAGCCTCTTGAACATAAGGCGCATTAATGCGCTCTCGCCATAAAGGAGTCAACCCCACTTGCTCAAATTCAGACACGCCGTGTGGGTAGCGTGCTGACGTTTGATGCGCCGCGACAACCATCTCTTTTTGAACATGGTTGAGAGTATAAACACCTGTTTCTCTGATATTTGCTAACGTATCTCGCGGGACGGTATCAGGGCGGATAATCACCCCCATCAACGCAGGGTTTGCCCCTAAGTGAAACGCAGAACTCACAATGCATAGATTTGTCTGCCGACTCGTATCACTTGTTCCCAGTAGGTTCGCCGATTTAAAACCTGATAAGCTATTGACGAACGCCGCACGGTAGCGCTTCTCCATGGCCAATATATCATCTCTTTCATACACGCTTAGGGACATAAGTATCCTTATTCAAGTTGGCACCGCTGGCAACGGGCTTGGCCCGTTAACAACGCAGATATTCGATAACGATGGCGGGCGAAAAACAAATAGGCTTTATCCGCAAACCAGGCAATGCCAGGCCTACGTAACCACTTAACCCAACGCCCTTTGCCTACCGCTTGCCAAGCTATGTAGGTCGCATCTAAACCATACACCATCTTCCCGCTGCAATCTTGTGCGTGCAGAATGCGATTTGCAGAGCTGGGATCGACATGAGGAAACCGATCACAAAAATCGGCTTGATGAATATCGACCAGCTGCAAAACACCCTCAGTGTCCCAGCGAGACAGCTTACGCATCTCTTTCACGCATAAAGGACACATACTGTCGTAAAATACAGTCACCATAGTCACACCTCCTGACGTAGAGACTACGGACAGAAAGAAAAAGAAGATCAGAGAAACGCACGGGAGAAAAGCTAGCAGGAAGGGAAAGCATAAAGCTCAGTACAAAAATGACAAACACAAAAAAGCCCCGACCGTGAGGTCAGGGCTTGGTGTTTTCTCATCAAAGTCTTACATCTATTTGCTTTGATGCTTAAAGCTGTTTTTGCCTTCAGATTTTTCCAAAAATCTGAAAACAAGAAAGCAAGCCTGGCGATGTCCTACTCTCACATGGGGAGACCCCACACTACCATCGGCGCTGCTTCGTTTCACTACTGAGTTCGGCATGGAGTCAGGTGGGTCCAAAGCGCTATGGTCGCCAAGCAAAATTTTGTCTGGAACAAAATTTAACGCACTTTAGTGCGGCCCGTCAGGGTCAAATACAAGGATGTATTTGATAAATTCGTTCCTAAATCTAGAAAGCTGTTCGTTCTCGCCACAATCAACTGGCTTTATTCRAGTCCAACCCAAAACCTCTTGGGTGTTGTATGGTTAAGCCTCACGGGCAATTAGTACAGGTTAGCTCAACGCCTCACAGCGCTTACACACCCTGCCTATCAACGTTCTAGTCTAGAACAACCCTTTAGAGAGCTCGAAGCTCTAGGGATGACTCATCTCGGGGCCAGCTTCGCGCTTAGATGCTTTCAGCGCTTATCTNAAGCTCTAGGGATGACTCATCTCGGGGCCAGCTTCGCGCTTAGATGCTTTCAGCGCTTATCTGTGCCGAACTTAGCTACCGGGCAATGCGTCTGGCGACACAACCCGAACACCAGCGGTTCGTCCACTCCGGTCCTCTCGTACTAGGAGCAGCTCCCCTCAATCATCCAACGCCCACGGCAGATAGGGACCGAACTGTCTCACGACGTTCTAAACCCAGCTCGCGTACCACTTTAAATGGCGAACAGCCATACCCTTGGGACCGACTTCAGCCCCAGGATGTGATGAGCCGACATCGAGGTGCCAAACACCGCCGTCGATATGAACTCTTGGGCGGTATCAGCCTGTTATCCCCGGAGTACCTTTTATCCGTTGAGCGATGGCCCTTCCATTCAGAACCACCGGATCACTATGACCTACTTTCGTACCTGCTCGAGCCGTCACTCTCGCAGTTAAGCGGGCTTATGCCATTGCACTAACCTCACGATGTCCGACCGTGATTAGCCCACCTTCGTGCTCCTCCGTTACGCTTTGGGAGGAGACCGCCCCAGTCAAACTACCCACCAGGCACTGTCCTCACCCCRGATAAYGGGGCTAAGTTAGAACATCAAACATACAAGGGTGGTATTTCAAGGATGGCTCCACAGCAACTGGCGTCGCCGCTTCAAAGCCTCCCACCTATCCTACACATGTAGGCTCAATGTTCAGTGCCAAGCTGTAGTAAAGGTTCACGGGGTCTTTCCGTCTAGCCGCGGGTACACAGCATCTTCACTGCGATTTCAATTTCACTGAGTCTCGGGTGGAGACAGCGTGGCCATCATTACGCCATTCGTGCAGGTCGGAACTTACCCGACAAGGAATTTCGCTACCTTAGGACCGTTATAGTTACGGCCGCCGTTTACCGGGGCTTCAATCAATGGCTTCTCTTGCGATAACCACATCAATTAACCTTCCGGCACCGGGCAGGCGTCACACCGTATACGTCATCTTTCGATTTTGCACAGTGCTGTGTTTTTAATAAACAGTTGCAGCCACCTGGTATCTGCGACTGCCCATAGCTCCATCCGCAAGGGACTTCACCGCGGGCAGCGTACCTTCTCCCGAAGTTACGGTACCATTTTGCCTAGTTCCTTCACCCGAGTTCTCTCAAGCGCCTTGGTATTCTCTACCCGACCACCTGTGTCGGTTTGGAGTACGGTTGCTACTTACCTGAAGCTTAGAGGCTTTTCCCGGAAGCATGGCATCAATGACTTCACCACCTTGGTGGCTCGACATCGTGTCTCGGCCTTGATTTCCCGGATTTGCCTAAGAAATCAGCCTACGCACTTGAACCTGGACAACCATCGCCAGGCCCACCTAGCCTTCTCCGTCCCCCCATCGCAGTAAGCAGCAGTACGGGAATATTAACCCGTTTYCCATCGACTACGCCTTTCGGCCTCGCCTTAGGGGCCGACTTACCCTGCCCCGATTAACGTTGGACAGGAACCCTTGGTCTTCCGGCGAGGAGGTTTTTCACCCCCTTTATCGTTACTCATGTCAGCATTCGCACTTGTGATACCTCCAGCATGCCTCTCAGCACACCTTCAACAGCTTACACAACGCTCCCCTACCCAATRTCCATAAGGACAYTGCCGCAGCTTCGGTGTATCGCTTAGCCCCGTTACATCTTCCGCGCAGGCCGACTCGACCAGTGAGCTATTACGCTTTCTTTAAATGATGGCTGCTTCTAAGCCAACATCCTGGCTGTCTGAGCCTTCCCACATCGTTTCCCACTTAGCGATAACTTGGGGACCTTAGCTGGCGGTCTGGGTTGTTTCCCTCTCCACGACGGACGTTAGCACCCGCCGTGTGTCTCCCGGATAGTACTTACTGGTATTCGGAGTTTGCAAAGGGTTGGTAAGTCGGGATGACCCCCTAGCCTTAACAGTGCTCTACCCCCAGTAGTATTCGTCCGAGGCGCTACCTAAATAGCTTTCGGGGAGAACCAGCTATCTCCGAGTTTGATTGGCCTTTCACCCCTAGCCACAGGTCATCTCCTAACTTTTCAACGTTAGTGAGTTCGGTCCTCCAGTTGATGTTACTCAACCTTCAACCTGCCCATGGCTAGATCACTCGGTTTCGGGTCTAATGCTAGCAACTA
>NZ_MUFA01000009.1:0-118764 GCF_001995955.1 Salinivibrio sp. PR6
TCATAAAAGGGCTCATAACGAGCTAAATGATTGCGGATATTTTGTATGGTTTGGGGATCAGTATCTTGTCCTTGCAAAACATGCCCAGGCTTTTTCCCTTCCATTTCATTAAGTGTATAGCCTGACATATCTTCGAAGCCGCGATTAACGTATACCACTTCACCTTTCGGATTCGTCACCACAACAGCATTGTCGGTTTCGTTAGCGACCATGGACAGTAATCGCATTTCTTCTCGTCGTTGTACGGCATTAGTGACATCTTTTACAAATGCGGTATAGAGTGTTCTATTATCAAGACGCACCTTGGACAGTGAGAGTTGTCCCCAGAGACGATGGCCGTCTTTGTGTTCAATATCAACTTCTCGACTGGTGCCAACAATTTTGTCTTCGCCAGTTTTGCGATTCTTATCGATATACGCATCATGGTTGGATTGAATTTCTTGAGGTACAAGCATTCTAACGTTCCTGCCATGAACCTCTTCTTTGCTGTAGCCCCACAGCTGCTCGGCTGCTTTGTTGTAAAAAGTAATACAGTTATTTTCATCAATACATACGACTGCATCCAGCGCTTGTTCAAGTGTTTGGGTCATCATCTCTCGCGCGTCTCGTTCAGCGGTCACATCACGAACAAAGGCCGTATAATGAATTTTGCCAGCGACACGTATCTTGGATAACGACAGTTGTACCCAAGTCAATATGCCATCTTTTCGCCTGAGCTGTACTTCCCGAGAACGCCCGACGATACGATCCTCCCCGCCCTCTCTGTGTCGGTTAACATAATTATCATGATCAGCTTGCAGTTCGGTAGGGATCAGCATTGCCACGTTTTTACCTAGTACCTCGTTCGCGGCGTATCCCCATATATCCTCTGCGGCTTGATTAAAAAAGGTGATGTTATTGTGATGATCAATCGTGACAACGGCGATAATGGCTTGCTCAAGTGCTTGTAAGTGAGTGTTAGAGCGACCTAGCATAGTTATCCTCTTGCTCAAAAAAGGAAATGAGACTCATTGGAGTGATGTCGTGACATCATGCACGATTTAATGACTAAAAGCCTTACAACTAATCATGACAATAGTTAAGGTATAAACGAGGTAGGGCAGATTTTCCAATAAACAAAAGCACGAGCGGGTGCTCGTGCTTTTTGACAGGGAGTATCTGAATGGTTAGGCGGTGGCGAATTTGTAGGTGCGATAGCCACCAATCAAGTTGCGGGCTTTAAAGCCATTGTTGACTAACTGGCGGTAGGCGACGTTGCCGCGCAGGCCGACCTGACAGTAAATCAAAATTTCTTTGTCTTTGGGTAGCTCATCGATGCGTCCGCGCAGCTCGTCGACCGGAATATGCACATCGCCTTCAATGTACTGGCCGTTTTCGCGCTCTGGGGCATTGCGCACATCCAGCAGTACTTGATCATCACGCAGTGCACCTAACTCGTGGTAATGAATCGCTTTAGCGTCACCCTTAATCAGGTTTGTCGCTACAAACGCCGCTTGATTAATCACATCTTTAGCACTGCCATACGGCGGCGCATAGGTGAGTTCTAGATGTTGGAGCTGCTCAACGGTCATGCCAGCACGTTGTGCTACGGCCATGACATCAATGCGCTTATCAATGCCATCTTTACCCACCGCTTGTGCGCCTAAAATCGCGCCGGTATCCGGGGCAAACAGCAGCTTAAATGAGACGATTTCCGCGCCAGGATAATAACCGGCATGACTGGCGGCGTGGACATAGACCTTTTGGTAGTCTATGTCAGCGTGCTTAAGTTGTTTCTCGTTTTGGCCCACTGACGCCACCGCGAGATCGAACACTTTACAGATGGCGGTGCCTTGGGTGCCAAGATAATGCTCAGTGCTTCCTAGCATGTTGTCAGCGGCCATCCGCCCTTGACGGTTCGCCGGACCTGCCAGTGGTACTAACGTCGGTTTATGGGTCACAAAGTCGATTTCTTCGACTGCATCGCCGACCGCGTAAATATCGGGATCTTGGGTCTGCAGAGTGCTGTTGACCACAATGCCGCCTTTTTCACCAATGGCAAGGCCCGCTTGTTGCGCCAGCGTGACTTCAGGCTTAACGCCAACCGCCATGATCAACAATTCAGTATGCAGCGTGTCATCATTATTTAGCGTGAGGTTCAGTGAACCTTCTAAGTGTTGCGGCTCACTGGGCTCGCCGGCATCATCACTGGCGACATGCGTGGTGGGAATAAACTCGGCGGACTCCAGCGCTGTGCCTAGGCGTAAATCCACTCCTTGATCGCGAATGGTTTGATGAACAAATCCCGCCATTTCTCGGTCAACCGGCGTCATTACCTGCTCGGCCATCTCCAATAGGGTGGTTTTAATCCCGCGTTGATGCAGCGCTTCCATCATCTCAAGGCCAATAAATCCTCCGCCAACGACAGTCGCATGGCTGGGGTTATTCATATCAATGGTATGCAAAATCGCATCCATGTCTGGAATATTGCGGAGCGAGTGGGTCAGCGGGTTATCTAAGCCAGGAATGGGTGGCATGATGGGGGCCGCACCTGGGCTTAACAACAACTTGTCGTAGCTTTCTTGATAATTGCTACCATCGGCACGGGTGACGGTAACGGTTTTGGCCTCGCGATTAATCGCAGTGACTGTGCTGTTGATGCGCACATCCACATTAAAGCGGGCGCGAAAACTATCTGGGGTTTGCAGCAAGAGTTTACTGCGATCGGTAATATCTCCGCCGATATGATAAGGCAAACCACAATTAGCGAACGAGACGTACGGGCCACGTTCGAACATGATAATTTCGGCTTCTTCACTTAAGCGACGGGCGCGAGCGGCGGCAGAGGCGCCACCAGCGACGCCGCCAATAATTACGATTTTGGTCATTATGACTCCATCAAGCGTTGCTTAGTCCAAGTTTTTTCAGGAAAAAGGCAGCCGGACAAATCCCTGTAAACGCACTTTGGATCAGGTTTACGCCAATGAAGACGGTTAGCCAAATAAATTGGCTGTGAACTGTGAGGGTAAGCACGACAGAAAGTAGCACCATCATGCCAGCGATTACACGTACGCCATTATCAATTGTCATAGCAAGACTCCTTTGCATCCTCTATACGATTCCCCGACAGACCGAACCGCTTTGGCTCGAACGCCTTCAGTGTTTGTCGACACAGGGATCACTCTAGAAGTTATATTTAGAAAAGTCTAATTATATTTAAACTAAATTAGAATTGACTAAATAAAATGGCGCGCTAAGCTATGAGTATTGGCGAGAGAGGAGTAGGCGATGGCAGAGTCAAGCATGCCGTTTGAGACAGAAAGCATACCTGACATGGACATTGTTGCCATGCGTGAGCAAGCGTCTTTGGTGGCGACCATGTTGAAAGTGATGGCCCATCCTGAGCGATTAATTGTGCTGTGCCAGCTTTTGGCCGGAGAGCGGTCCGTGGGGCAATTGCTGCAAGGGTCGTCGCTCAGTCAGTCGGCGTTTTCCCAGCACCTTAGCGTGTTAAAGCGGCATCAACTGGTCAAGGTACGTAAGTCATCCCAGCAGGTGTTTTATCAGCTCAATGACCCCCACGTCGCGGCGATTATCGCCACCTTGCAGCGGCTCTATTGTGCCTGATGTGTCTGAATCTGAGAGATCAGCATACATTCATTGCCCGTCGATGCGCTAAGTTAATTAATATTCAGCGTTTTTACCTATCGTTTCCTTGTCGTTACTGACATCAGCCAAAGGATCGAATATGCGAGATGCCCAGCCACAAGGTCAGCTGATCACCCGAGTAATGAATAGCTTCTTCCCGCCCATCCTCATCGTGCTTGCACTGCTGGTCGGGGCGGCGGCGCTGTGGCTTACACCCAAAGAAGAAGATCCGCAAATCGTGGTACCAATGGCAGATGTGGTGGTACAAGCGCCTGGTTTGAGTGCGCCACAAGTGGCAAAGCAGGTGACGCAGCCGCTCGAGAAAAAAGTCAGTCAAATTGATGGGGTGGAGTATGTGTATTCCACCACCCAAGCAGGCTCCGCGTTGGTCACGGTGCGCTTTTACGTGGGTGAAGATCGCGAGTCTGCCTTGTTGAAACTTTATAACAAGCTGTACGCCAACCAAGATGCGATCCCAGCTGCTGTGAGCGAATGGGCAATCAAGCCGGTGGAAATTGATGATGTGCCGATTGTGATTGCGGCACTGAGTAGCGACAAACCGGACCAGCTCGACCATTATGCGCTGCGCCGTATTGCCGAGCAGGCCACCTTGGATCTCAAAGCCCTTCCCGAAACCAATGCGGTGAAGGTAGTGGGCGGGGTGCCGCGGCAGGTATTGGTCACGCTCGATCCTGCGGCTATGGCTAGCTATCAAATCAGCGTGTCTGATCTGACTAATGCCTTTTCGCTAAGCCATCAAAAGCGTGATGTCGGGGATATTCAGCATCAGGGTGAGCGCTATGTATTAAAAACCGGCCAGTGGTATCAAAGCCTTGAGGAGATACGCCATTTAGTGGTGGCGGTGGTTAATGGCAAACCTGTGTACCTGCAGGATGTAGCCGAATTATCCGACGGCGCGCAAGAGTCCACCACAGATACCTGGATCCAATCGACCGATGATAGCCAGCCGCATCCAGCAGTGTTTCTCTCGGTGGCCAAGCAAAAAGGTTCGAACGCGGTGAGCGTGGCCGAGGATATCACCGCCACGCTCAATCATCTGGTCGCCACACAATTTCCCGAGGGCGTGAGCGTTGAGATTATTCGCAATTACGGTCAAACCGCCGATGCCAAAGTAAAAAACTTGGTGTCCAGCCTCGGTATTGCGGTGCTCACCGTGGTGGTCTTTGTTGGCTTGTTCTTAAACTGGCGAAGTGCCTTAGTGGTAGCGATTGCGATCCCAATCAGTTATGGCGCGGCATTAGGGCTGGATTTAGCCTTTGGCTATTCGATTAACCGCGTCACCTTGTTTGCGTTAATTTTGGCGCTGGGACTGATTGTTGATGATCCGATTGCCAGTATCGACAACATTGAACGGCACCTGACTCATGATAATAAGCCCCGTGGACGCACGATTGTGCTGGCGATGTTGGAAATCAAACGCGCATTGATCATGTCGACCGTGGCGATTGTGATTGTATTTACCCCGATGTTTTTTATCACCGGCATGATGGGGCCGTATATGGCGCCCCTTGCATTCAATGTGCCGGTCAGTGTGGTGATCAGTACCTTGGTGGCGTTTTTAGTCACACCTTGGCTTGCCAAAAAAATTGTCCGCGCTTCCAATAAAGGTGATGACTATCGCATAGAGACCACGCCGCTGTACCGTGGCTACCGACGCGTGTTGCTGCCATTGCTCGAGAGTAATCGTCGCGCCAAAGCGTTTTTATGGCTAGTGGGCGTGTTGTTCGTCATCGCCGCCTTGCTGCCTGCTTTGCGCCTCGTGCCACTCAAACTCTTGCCGTATGACAATAAAAACGAGTTTCAGGTGGTACTGGATTTGCCGGAAACCGACAATCATGTTGATACCTCCAACGTGCTGCGAGAAATGAACCGTTATCTACAAACGCAAGCCGAGGTGGTGTCGGTATCCGGCTTTGCCGGGCTCGCCTCACCGATGGATTTTAATGGCATGGTGCGACATTACTTTACTCGCCATGCGCCTTACCAAGGTGAGCTGCGGGTGGTGCTGGTGGATAAGCACCGGCGCACGTTGCAATCGCACGGCTTGGTTACGCGCATGCGTGATGAATTAGAAGCCATCGCAGCAAAATATGATGCCGAAGTGCAATTAGTGGAAATGCCGCCGGGGCCGCCGGTGCTGGCAACCATTGTCGCGGAAGTGTATGGCTCACCAAGCACGCCTTATTCAACCCTGCAAGCGCAAGCGACGCAGGTGGCCGAGCGATTAAAGCGTGAAGCCTTGGTGTCAGAAGTGAGTACCAGTATTCAAGGGCCTCTATCGAGCTGGCAGTTTGTGGTGGACCAAGAAAAAGCCGCCTTGTCGGGTATTGCCGTGGCCGATATTAACCAAGCGCTCAGGGCCGCAAACCAAGGGGTCACGCTGGCCCATTTAGCGGATGCCGATGAAATGGATCCCTTGCCCGTGAGGCTGCAGCTTGCGCCAGATGCGCGCGATCAACTTGATGCGCTGCTTGCACTGCATGTACGCGGTCGGGCTGGGGTAGCTAAACAATCTGTTCAAGGTGCCTTGGTGGATGCGCCGCAGCCGCTGGTCGCCTTGAGTGAGCTCGGTCATTTTACGCGGCAACCGGTTGATCAGCCTATCTATCACAAGAATTTACGCCCCGTCGTGTATGTGTACGCCGAACCCACTGGACGCGTGCCGGGTGAAGTAGTCGCCGATGTGATGGCCGACTTTAATCAACCTGAATCGGATAGTGCTCGCTCGCTATCAGCGCGTAGTTATCTGGATAATGGCGCGGGTGATGGCTGGCAAGTTGATGAGGGTATCGAGGTGGTATGGAGTGGCGAAGGAGAGTGGAAGATCACCATTGATGTCTTCCGCGATCTGGGGATTGCCTATGGCGCAGCACTGCTGGGCGTCTTTATTGTGATGCTGATACAAACTGGGCTACCGGCGGTATCGGGCATTATTATGCTCGCGATCCCGCTGACCGTGATTGGCATCATGCCGGGTTTTTGGTTGCTCAATGGCTTAAGCGGTGAGATCAACGACTACCCAAATCCGGCGCTATTCACCGCCACCGCGATGATTGGCATGATTGCATTGGCAGGGATTGTGGTGCGTAACTCACTGGTGTTAATTGAATTTATTCAACAGTCACTTGCACAAGGCATGGCGCTGAGTGAAGCCCTAGTACAAGCGGGCGCAGTGCGAATGCGGCCTATTTTGCTCACCGCCGGCACCACCTTATTGGGGAATGTGATTATCACCCTCGACCCTATTTTCAATGGCTTAGCGTGGGCAATTATTTTCGGCATTGCCGCGTCTACCGTGTTTACCTTGCTGGTTGTGCCTGTGGTGTACAACCTTGCGTATCAACATCACCCGACCCATGGCTTATCAGTAGAAGGAGAGGATGCATGAAGGCAAAAAAAGGCTTACTCGCACTGGTGCTAGGCACTGGGTTATTGGTGTTATTTTTAGCGATGGCTGGCGCCTTTACCGAGAAAGTGGCGTCAGAATCGCCCCCCAAACCTGTCGCAAGCGATATGAAAACGCTAACACTGGAAGCGGTCGAACAGCCGCAAACGCGTACCTTCTCGGGTAAGCTAGTGGCACGACAAAACGCCACGCTGGCAGCGCGGATGACGGCCACCGTCGCGGAAGTGTTGGTTGATGTCGGTGACCGCGTTGAGCAAGGCGATGTATTACTGCGTTTAGATAATGCCGACCTCAGTGCCAAAGTTCGCCAAGTGCAACAAGCCTTGGCCTCGTCGCAATCGCAACTGAATACCGCGCGCAGTGACTACCGCCGAATGGAGACCTTGTTGGCGAAAAAGCTGGTGCCTCAATCTCAGTTTGATGAAGCGGAAAATCGCTTAAAAACGGCGCAGTCTGATTATCGCCGCGCCCTTGCTGCGGTGGACGAGGCAGAAACCCAATTTGGTTTTAGTCTGGTGCGAGCGCCTTTCTCGGGCGTGATCACGGAAAAGATCATCAACCAAGGTGATACGGCAACACCGGGCGCGGCGATGTTATCGCTGTATAACCCTGCCAGTATTGAAGCGATGGTGAATATGGCTGAGTCTGTTTTGCCTTTTGTAACGATTGGCCAATCGTTAACGGTTGAATTGCCCACCTATGATAAAACGCTGACAGGTATGGTGCGCACGATGACGCCCGCCGCCGATACGAGCTCACGTAGTTATCGTGTCGTGGTGACACTGCCTCATTCGGATCCTAACGATAGCTTGCTGCCAGGCATGTTTGCAAAAGTGACCGTGTCACAAAAGTCCGAACCTGTGCTTTACTTACCGAGCAATGCGTATTATCAAATTGGACAACTTAACTATGTGAAGGTGCTCGATGTGGGTGAGGTGAGAACACGGCTTGTATCGCTCACACAGCAAGGACGCGTACGTAAGGGGTTAAAGCCTGGCGAGGTGGTTATATTGAATCCGTAAAAAATGCAGTGATTCAGGTCGCATTATGGAGAATATCGTCAATACTTAAGGTGAGTTTTCCTAAAAGGAGTTCACTATGAAAATAGCGACACTTTCTGCAACCGCAATCGCCGCGACAGCACTCACTGGTTCCCTACTATCTGGGCCAGCGCTCGCTTTAGAGACATCATCACTCAAAGCCTGTGGAGACGGTGCTGGTTGGCCACCATATACCTTTGAAAAAGGCGGACAAGTGCAAGGGTATGATGTTGACGTCCTTGACGCGATATTCGGCAAAGAAGGGGTTGATGTTTCGGTCGAAATGCCTCCTTGGAAACGTTGTGTACTGCAAACGAAGGCCGGCAACTATGATATCGCCCTCAGTGCTTCGTACAGTGAAGAACGAGATAAAAATTATCTTCTTACTGATTATTACTATACGTTACAGCCTAGCTATATTTATTCGACAAGCCAACATCCTAATGGCTTGAATATAAACTCAGTGGACGATTTAAACGGCCTAAGAATGTGTGGCTTACTTGGCTATAATTATACCGGTTTTGGTGTTGACGACAGTAAAGTCAGAAAATCAGCAAAAAGTTTCGAACAGCTCGTGCAAAAAACGGAAGCAGGACGCTGTGATGTCTTCTTGGCGCGTTACGAAATATTGGCGGGATTTAAAGTTTCCCAAGGGACTGATTATCTCGCCGGTGGTATGAAAGCTGAGCCTATTCCGGGCAACAGTGGGGATAAGTTCCACATGATGATCTCGCGTGAGCATCCAGAAGCCATGGAAATAAAAGCCACGCTGGATGCCGGGTTTGAGTCAATGCGTAACGCCGGTGAATTACAGTCTATTCTCGATACTTANGATAAATATTGTAGTAGAAAGACCAACAGACAGTCGTTTTAATAGTTGGGTGTAAACCCAGTCTATAGCATGAAAAAATGGTTGTGCTCTCTTTCGATCAACCGATGGCGTTAATGGATAGTCCGGATGTGTTTTTCTCTGATTTTGCTTTGTACATATCTTGATCTGCCGAGGCCATCAGTTCATCTAAATCACGAGGGGACCGATGGTTAAAGAGGGCACAGCCAATACTGAGCGATGGGTAGATATGATAGCGCTGCCATCGACATGCGGAGGCCTCGACCGTTTCTTTTAGGCTTTTTAGCACTTTGTTGACATCGCTAGGGTGTACATCTCGCAATACAACAATAAACTCGTCACCGCCCATTCTTGCGACCAAGTCTGATGAGCGGGTGCTTTGGTTTAGCGCTGAGGCTACATGGCTAAGCAATGCATCGCCAGCTTCATGACCGTATGCGTCGTTAACCTTCTTAAAATCATTTAAGTCGATATTGAGCAGCGCAAAGGACTCTTTTTTCTCTTGTGTGAGTGAATCAAGTTTTTCGATCGCGAACCGCCGGTTAGGAAGTTGGGTTAACTCGTCGACGAGTGCTTGTTTTTTCGCGATAAGAAAACTGCGATAGAAAAGTAATATCAGGCCATAAATAACGATAAAAATGCCTGCGCTGATCACGTAAATCATGATACCTAGGCGCACGATTTCGGGCGAGCGTTTCAGTGTGTATTCGACGGCGAGTGACCATTCGCCGCTAGGTAGAGAAATCGGGACCGTAAAGTCGGCATTGACAACTGTCGATTGGGAGCCATAAAAATAAGCCAGTGTGTCACTGTTTTTGATGGCTACATTGGCGCCACTGAGATCGTATAATCCGACTTCACCGAGCATCTTGATATGATCAATGACAACACTGACTCCTCCCCAATAGTCCGACGTATCTGTCGGGGAGGAGAAAATAGGAAATCGTGCAATGATCGCTTGGCCACCTTGAACGAGGTTAACGGGCCCAGCGATGTAAACGTCGCCAAGATTTCGCGCTTTTAATACCGCACGGTACTGGTCTGGACGAGAGCGAAAGTCTAATCCGATTGCAGCTTGGTTCCCTTCGAGAGGATACACATGACTGATAATATTATCGGGCGCTAAACCCACATTGCGGACATAATCTGCCTTGTCTAGGAGTTTTTGCGCCACACTGTCCCAATTGGCCATGGCGAATTCCGGATCAATGGTGACCACGGTCGCCAAGCTATCAGCGACATAGGTATCATGATATATCGCCGCCTCAATCCGGGACCGTATCAAGGAGGCTTTACGATTAATGTCCTCTTGCTCTTCTTGGATGACTCGGTTGACGATAGTGTCGCCAATGAGAGCTGTCACGCCTACTGCTGTAACCAAGTACGCGAGCGTAAAAAGGATAAACCAAGTTTTAAGGCGGCGAGGTAAAACCATATTGCTCCAAGCTAAAAAAGGGGAAAAGAAACATTCTCTCCCCCTTAAGCGTACTCAATTTTTTTATATGCGATCAGTTTATGCCATATTTTTTCAGGATTTTTTCAAACGTGCCATCTGCTTTTATCGTATTAAGCCCTTTGTTGTAGGCATTGATAAACATCTGGCTATCGGGGTTGGCTTTGCCACTCGTGACATGTAAAGGGTTAGTTGAGAGCGCCTGGTCAGTAAAGGCAAACTGGTTACTATCAAGCCCCTCCTCTTGCATCACTGATTGGGCGACGACCTTGTCTTCCAAAGTCAGGTCAATACGGTCAGCGAGCAGCTTTTTCAAATTGGTTGCTAAGTTATTGGCAGCGGGTTTATCAAAATGCGTCGCCTCCAAAAACGCATCACCATAGCCGTAATCGCGCACAATCCCAACCACTTTTCCCTGTAAGTCATTCAAACTCGAGAACTGAAAAACGTCATCTGCGCGTTTAATAAACGTTAGCTGATTGCTCATATAAGGGTTGCTGTAACGCAGGAACTCAGTGCGTGCTTCAGTGTGCCAAGTGGCGGGAAGCAAGTCGATATTCCCTTTGCTGACAGCATCGAGGGCGCGAGCCCATGGCATGTTTTTAAACTCGACTTCATAGCCTTGGGTGGCCATCGCAGCTTTGACAAGCTCGACAGAAATCCCCGGCCGATCGGGATCTGTAGTCACAAAGGGTGGCCACGGATCCTGAGCCGCTGTCAGCGTTCTTGCCATCGCACTAGGCACCAGTAATAGTATTGCCAAGCTAACGGTAAACAGCTTTTTCATGTTCTCTCCTTGTTATTATTCCTTTGATTACGTTTTAAATTTCCCCATTTGTGCTTTGATGTCTTCACTTAGAGTGAGCACTTTGTCGGTGCGTGCTGCGTTTTCTTGTGCACCTTCAGTCACGTAATTGGTTGCTTCTGAGGCTTCATTGATTGCTTGACTCACTTCATCAATGGCTTGACGTTGCTCGTCAGTGGCTTGCGAGATTTGTCCACTACGCTCGGAAATATCCGTGATGGTCTCGCGTACCTGACTGACAGACTCTTGCGACTCAGAGACACGACCGGCGGTGTTTTCTAAGATACTACCAATGCGTTTTATCTCTTTTTCTACCGACTCAGTCGCTTCACTCAACGACTTGATGTTGGATTGAATTTGCTCGGTGGACTCACTGGTTTTGACTGAAAGACTACGTACTTCGTCAGCCACCACCGCAAAGCCTCGGCCTTGTTCACCCGCACGCGCCGCCTCAATCGCAGCGTTCAGCGCCAAGAGGTTGGTTTGTTCAGAGATATCATTGATGACGTTCACGACATCTGAAATTTTCTCGCCTTCCTCAAGCAGTTTATGCATTTCAGCATTCACGTTCTCCATCTCTGAACGCATATTGATGATTTCAGAGGCTGAACTCTCAATGGTGCCGTACACTTGGTTAACCAGATCAGTGGCCCCCGCTGCACGTGTGGCGGCATCGTTCGCCGTATCCGCAACGGTGGCAATGGATTGATTCATCTGCGTGGCGGCGGCAGCAACGGTAGAGAGGCTTTGTTTCTGTTGCTCCAAGCGTTCCGCATTCGTGCGCGCCATTTGCCCACTCTCTGCCGAAACTTCAGCGAGATTGATAGAAGCTTGGGTCACTTCATTGACGATTTCACGTAACGAAGCGGTGAAGTGGTTAATATGCTCGGTGATCTGGGCGAATTCTTTGTATTTCGGTGCTGGTATAACGGTAGAGAGATCGCCATCACCACTGGCGAGTTCTCGGACGCGCCCAGTTAAATCGTTGAGCGGTTTAACGACGGTGGCAGTTAAGGCCAAAATTAAGAATACGATGATCACAAGATCGAGCACTAGCAGCTCAATGAGGCTTCGAGTGAGGGTCTCGGATAACTCCGCCTCTAGCCTGTCGGTATTGTAGAATACCTGAAGTGTCCCCACTTTGTTGGTTTCACCATACTCGGTAAATGAAAGCTCACTTTCTTCGTTGGGCATGGACTCGTACATCGATTTTTCGCCGTCGCCAATGTCTTTCGGCTGGCGTTGCCCCTCGTCATTGGGTGGCCCGAGGCGCAGAAAGACGATGGCAGACCCTTGATTATCCAGTATTCGCACCGCTTTGATATCGGGTGCTTTTAATTCGGCAGAAATCGAGAGTTTGGCCGCTTCCAGGTCGAAGTCCCAAATGGCTTTGGGCAAACTGAGATTCATACGATTGGTGGCATTTTCCACTGTGGTTTCAAGCGCGCTATTCAGTTCCTGTTTGGTATTTTGATAATCAATATAACTTGATATCCCTAATACCACAGAAACAGCAATAACCACTTGAGTGACAAATATTGCTTTTAGACTCTTAAACATAGCGCTACTCTTCCATTTACATTGTCATGCGACCTGACTGCGGCCACTTTCCCCTCGAGTGTTCATTATTCACCCAGGTGTTCTTTCATTATCTGTTCAATATTGATTTTCTTTAGTCCTTGGTTGACGATGTCACGCCATTTTTGCCCTTCGGCATTGTCGGCAAACGCAATGTAGAGTTTTTTATCAACCAAGAGTTTTTTGTTCATTTGTAGATTGGCTTTAACGGCACTGAGAGCAGGGTCATTCTCTTTGAGATAGTCCAGCACATTGGCATCCACGACGGCTAGCGGGATACGTTCACGTCCTACTTTTTGTAAATTTTGTGTGTCACTGGTGACCGCAGACGACTTGAGTGTGCCATTCGCAATGCGCTCATCTAGTTCTGGTGTGTTGACATAGCCACGCACCACACCAATGGTATGTTGAGTAAGATCATCAAGGGTTGACCACTCGATAGGCTTATTGACGTTTTCAACGAACCCGAGCGGGCCTGTGCCTATGGGGTCAGAGAAGATCAGTTCGTCTGTTTCGTAGTGATATTCTGGGAAATAGCCAGCGTACTGCGCATCATTCTTGACCAAATACACAGTGCGCGACCACGGGTAAAATTCGACGTTAAGTTCGTGACCCATGGCTTGTACGGCTGCACGCACAACCGCAACGGATGCGCCCTGATCAGGCAAATTTTTGCCAGAATAAGGCGGCCATTCGAGCGATGGCATGGTGAGAACATCGGCTCGAGCTGGTGTTGCTAGAAGAAGGGCCGAGAAAACGATGGCGAACAGGTGCTTGAGCATAATGCCTCCAATTTATCCATAATTCTCTTAAGCGTAGACGAGATAAAAATAGGTGGGTGCAGTGATCGTTTATTTGTCGAAAAATATGCGTTTTTTATTGTCATAATGTGATGAAAATAAACAATTTTCTGGTCGGTCCAACAGAAGAGAAGACGATGACTAGCCGGAAATACAGGGGGATTTCTGGATTTGTCTATAAACCTGGTCTTTTTTGTCTTTGAGTTAGACAAAAAAGCCGCTGCTTTAAACAGCGGCTTGTTAGTGAGCGATTAATCACGCTCAAGGCTAACGTTAGAGTAGCTACGGTAGCCACGCACCATTACATGGTACTCGGTACCTTCTTGTGCACTGATACGACAGGTCTCATCGTTGCCATAGTCATAAGGACGACAGTCCCAGTTGTTAGTAGTGGGTTTGCTGCCCGCTTTTACATAAAGGTCGGCATCACCCGTGCCACCGCTCATTGCCACATTCACGTTGCGGCTGCTATCAACTGTGAACGTAAAGAAGGTTTCACTGCCGCTGCCACCACTTAAACCGGTAACCGGCTGGTTGGGCTGAAGCACGTTTCCACCGTTATCACCACAACTTGCATCGACGCCTACGGTATTAAATGCATCGATAACGTCTTGCGCATTGTAAGCCAAGTCTTGCGTGGCTTTCACTACGCCGCACGCACCTTGGTCAAATGTGCTGCTGGCGGTCCAGTACAGTTGGTTCGCGGTGGTGAATACTTCGAAGCCTTTGCGAACATTCCAGTTTGCTTTGTTAGCGAGGAGGTAGAAAGCACGGTTATATACGCCGCTTGAATAGTGCACATTCATGCCATCACGGTACTGGCTGGCGTCATCAATGGATTTGCCATCGCGTGAAGGTTGGTCAAAATAGCGCAGACCACCAGTGCCTTTAAAGATGTCGGCACCGACCACCCAATCGACTTCATCATGCATGTAGTATTCTGCAGCTTCACCGGCAATATCAGAAAACGCCTCATTGATCCCGCCCGACATGTCTGCATAGATGAGACCAGAGTTTTGCTCAGTAAAGCCGTGGCTGACCTCGTGGGCACTCACGTTGATATCGACCAGTGGGTAGAACGTTGATTTGCCATCCCCGAATGTCATTGAGCTACCATTCCAGAATGCATTCTCATAGTCGTTGCCGTAGTGGACGCGCATAGTGAGCTGGAAAGTCAGAGGTGCGGTGTTCATCCAATCTTGGTACATGTCAAAAACAACGTTACCGAAATAGTGCGCATCGTTCAGTGCAGAGTAAGCGCCGTTAACATATCTTTCGTCGTTGTAGTTACTGCTATCTGTACACGGGTAGGTGAAGGCAGTGCTGCCTGTGGTACCGTTCTCTAGATCGACCGTTTTCACTTTGTCGTTTTCTAACGTACACGTGGTGCCGGTTTTGTCGATAGGGAAGCCATCATAGTCCGTGCCATAAATATATTGGCCCGTTTTTTCGTTCCCACCAGGGCCTGTTCCAACGGCAGTCGCATGATTAATACCATCCCAGTGCTTCAAGATCTCACCAGTGTCGGCATCAATCATATAAAAAGGACGGCTTGGGTCGTCACCAGCGATAAAGAAATCAACGATGTAGACGAGCTGCGCCTTCTGCTCATCATCCAGCTTGACCACCAAGCGAGTGTTCTCGTTTTCAAATGGGGCAGAGGTAATGGTTTGTTGGTTCTGCGTGAAAGCAGCCTTCGCGGCTTCCAAGGCCGCTTGGCTATTGAGCGCGGGTGAGATAGAGGTGATATCGTTCGCGACACCTTGTGCCATGGTACCGTAGACGTCGCTACGTTGACCTTGTTTTTCTGTCGCGACGACAGCCGTGTCAATAACGGGCACACCTTGATAGGTTTGCTGGTAACGCACTTTGACTTTGCCGTTTGGCAAGGTGACACGCTTCACTTCTTTAAACCCTAGTGGGTTGGCTTGTGAACCTGATGGCGCATAAACACCTGCAGGTTGGTCTAAGACCTGACTTAGCATTGCATCATCAGTGACGTTAATCAGTTCTGCACTCAGTGCCGGTGTGCTAGCGACAACGCTAGAGGCGATAAGCCATGTCAATTTAGAGAGTTTCATTTTATTGCCCTAATTGTTGTTGAAAGATTCCTTTCTTCCCAACTGCACAATAGGAAGACGAACATGTGGGTTCGCATCTTTAACGTGGCCTATCAATAGAATCATTTACAAGCTCGTTACAATTAACAGTGTAAACAATAAATTACGCTATCGGCGTGTTTCAAACGTCAATGAGGTAGAAAACGCATGGTGACTAGTTTATATGACAGTTTTGCTGGTTAATTATTAATTAATGACCATAATTCTTTACAGAATAAATGACTGTTCATTTATGAGATATTTACCGCAATATTGATGAATGATCTTGCCGCCTAAAAAAGAGGTTAAGGTCACAAATTAAGTGACCTCATTGTTATTTGTGGGGCGTGAAGCGGTCAACTTGTTAAGGATTACTGATACGTCGCCACATACAGGTTTTTTCGCCTGTCTGGGTGTTAGTCAGCCAAGTATACTGGCAATTATCATCGTAGCTATAGCGCCCTGTCTGTACTTGAAAGCGACCTAGCTCCGTGTCTTGCAGAGACGTGAAATGACCATCTTTAAGGATTGAGAAGTGCAGGTGCGGACCTGTTGATGAACCGCCTTGGCACAAGGCGACTGTGCGTTGGCTAGCATAGGTACCGATTTTTGTGTTCTTACTGACCCACTGATTGTTGTTCACTTGAATCCCATCCATGTGGTAATAATTGGTTGCCCAACCATTATCGTGCGTGACCCGTAATTGGCAGCGAGATAGCACAGTGACATAGCCGTCATGTGCGGCTGTGACACTGTAGGTTGTCCCGCCCCAGCGAGGCCAATCGTATGAGACGTCGATGGATGAAAGTGGATAGCCTGAACCCGAGTGGGCATGTGGACCATTTGGAACCCAAGCATATCCTTGACGCCACGGCCACTGCATGAACCCAGTGGGTGGTGCAACCTGTGTTTGTAATGAATGTCGTTGTTGACCCAGTGGCTTTTGATCACTAAACCAAGCTTGATAGTGCGCTTTCCATGCTTGCCAATCACTGGGCGTATTAAGTGCGCTGACTAGCACTTGTGTCGCATGATGCGCCATTTGAGTGGTAGGTTTTTGGGACTGGTATAACAGAGAAGATAGAGTTGCCGCCGTTTGTTTAATGTCTTCGAGCAGCTTGAGTTTGCTGATCCGATCGAGGGCGATGTTTTGCGCTAAAGCAGGCTCATTTGTAATCAGCGTTGTAATCACAATACGCGGGTCGATACCAGATGCGCCGCTCCAGTGCATAACAGCTTCACTCACCGGTTGCCAGTGTGGGAGGTGTGATCCGAGAAACGCATTGATATCGAGCGGATACTGCCGTGGTCGAAAAGTCAGGTCTTCTTCCGTGACTAACTGACTATTAATGCCGACATTTTCAAGGCTTGTCACTGGGCGTGTTTGTACGTGATTTGCCATCAATGTATGTGCTTGCGATGAGATTGAAAATGCAATAGCGCAGGCTGTAGCAAGGTGGGATAAACGTATCATGCTATGCTCTCCTTTCATGGTATGAAAAGTAAGCGTGGCACGACATGCCTTACTTTCTAGTCATTATTGTCAGTCTGCGATTGCCTAAAAAGATTGAATGTAATGAAGAAGACACAATGATAGAAAGTGTGATACCGGCCATCCGCTGGCCGGTGATAAACGCGTTGGGTTTTATGGCGTACGGCGTTGACTTGCACTTTGCGATTTCACTGCAGGAACCGGATCTTTCGGCCAGAATAGACTAGAGGGGTGTTGTTTGATTTGTGTCAGTACCGCGGTTCTCACCGACTTAATGTCTAATTCACAGTTACGAGAGCGTAGAGCGACGAATAACGCCAAACCAAAGCTGACCCAAAGGTTAATAAAGCCGATCATTAACACAAAGAATAGGCTGGATAATACTGTCCCCCATGACTGGAAATCACTAATATGTGCGTATGCCGCGTGCGCAGATGAGAACGCCACGTGGCGTATATCTAGGGGGATCTCAATCAGGTAGCCCAAATAACTCGTCATGCCCAATAAGACACCAAAAATAAAGTTACCACCCAGTGCGCCATAATTTTCGTGAATGTAAAAAGCCGCTTTCTCACGGTGTTTAGTGGGGATGACCCGAAACAACCGATGGGCGACTAATCGATCTTTTAGCTCAATATAATCCGCTCGGTTATCTAAAATGCCGGTGATGATGCCAGATAAAAACAGCCACACACCGGCGATGCCAGCATAGAGCCAAGCCAAACCACTAAGTGGATGAATGGCTGCTTTTTGATAAGCCGCTTGTTCGCTACTCAGTAATGGGCTGTGATAAAAGTGGCTAAAAAGCAGGCTTACTAAGATGCTCACAGTGATGGCTGCAGTAATGTTTCCCCACACTGCAAACCATTGAGAGCGGTTTACATTTATTAACAGGCGCGCGAGTTTTTTACTGCGTGTCCGTCCTTGTTTGTTTTTCTCTACGTGCGCAGCAAAGTTTGCTGCAGTCATCGCGGGCTGCTTGGTGGCAATGGTAAAGTGCAAAATGTGTACGAGCATAAAGCCGACGCCATAGTTTAGGCTCACCAGTAGGGCGTTATTGAGAGGGGCGAGTTGCAGGCTCTCAATATACATTTTTACCCACGCTAGTAGCGAAATAATCACCCCAGCACCACAGGCTCCGCGCAGGATTTTAAAATAATCCTTTTTGGTCTTGGCAATGTAGTGCTCGCCGTGGTTACTTTTGTTTTGGGTGACACTTTGCGCAAAGGTGCGAGTACTTTTGCGGTAAATGGCTCGCACACTATTGCGCTCGGTCACTGAGGTCAGTAGTTGGCGCCATAGGTTAAGCACACAACGCGCTTTTTGGTGAGGATGGCGAAAATCTAAGATTTGAATCAGCAGTACCATGCGGTTCAACGTTTGATCAAGGCGCTCGAGCATATGCGAAGCGTGTGCGGAGAAACCCATTTGGCTGATGCCGCGTGCGCGGATCCGTTTTACCTGTTGTTGGCATTGTTCAATCATTACCCAAAAATGGGCTGTGTCTTGGCCAGATATGTCGTTGGCCTTGATAGCCGCGACCAAGTGGCTGGTTTCACGTTGAAGCGCAATGAACGGTGAGTCGATTTCACTCAAACGGCGGTCTATGCGAAGTAGCTCAGGGTCTAGCTCTTCTGCCGCAATCCAGATAGATAGCATTTCTAGCGAATAACAAAGCTCGCTTTTGATATAAGCGCCTGTTGTGCGAATAGCCTCTGTAGGGGCGTTTTTCACCAACAGACAATAAAGCTTAAACCAACATTTATGGGAAATGGTTTTAACCCACGCTTTGTCTTCACCACCGACAAAGTAACTGAGCAAGTCATTGATATCGTTGCAGCGTTTTGGCGGCGGATTGACTTTATTGTAAAGGCGGCGAAAAATTTCGGTGACGAGCCCGTTTTTAGAAAAGATCCCCAATTGCACAAATGCGGGTGACAGTTTTATTTTCTTTGCCTCATTGCACACGCTGTTGGCGAATAATGCTGCTTGAGAAGGGGAGTTGGCTAAGGCTAAGACAAGTTGTTCAAGACGCAGCTCTGCCAGCTCGGGTTCACCTTCACGAAGATAGGTAAAAAATATATCAAGGCGCTCTGTGTCGCTGGCACAGAGTGAGAAACCGTCTATCACTTTAAAGGCCGGTGTAATTGCAGGCATATATCAATTTTCTTATCAGTAGATAGTCAACGCGCGCGTAGTCTACAAGAGGGAGTGAATAGGGGGAAGTAAAAGTGTGTTTAGATCACATCTGCAATGCTCTGACTTGGAGGTGGCAAGCATGAATTTTATCTCTATCCTTGTTCGTTTAATAAAAAAAAGCTTTTTTATTAATATCTTGGATAAGATGGTATAAATGCACCATCACGAGTCGATGCTATCGGCTGAGCCAACTGAAGAGGCCTTTAAGGGGGAGCCATGATCAGAGAAATTACCCGACCTGACTTTGCGTCGTTTTGGCCAACATTCTCAGCCATTATTAAGGCAGAAGAAACCTATGCGTTGGATCCTGACATGACGCAGCAAGAGGCTTTTTCGCTTTGGTGTGAATCAACACTGGAAGCCTATGCATTGGTAGAAAATGATGTAGTTTTGGGTATTTACTACCTCAAATCTAATGGAATGGGCCCAAGTCGCCATATCTGTAATTGTGGTTATATGGTGGCCAACGAGGCGAGAGGAAGAGGCATCGCACGCCTTTTATGTGAGCATTCACAGGAGAGGGCGATCGCGTTTGGGTTTCAAGCCATGCAGTTTAATAGTGTGGTCTCGACCAACGAGGTGGCGGTAACGCTTTGGCAGAAACTCGGCTTTTCGATTGTTGGTACCATCCCTCGAGCGTACAAGCATTCGCAATTGGGGTTGGTTGACAGTTATGTGATGTACAAATGGTTATAGCATCGCTCAGTATCAGAAAGGTGAAAGCGCTCTCAGTCATTTTACTGGTCACCCAACTCGTGCTGATTGGCTTTTCTTACTACTACCGGGGCATGGCGAGTGGTGAGCTACAAAATATATCGACAGCGGCAGGTAATCATCTTGATGAGTACCTGTTTCGCTTGCAGCACTATGATCGCTTGGAGGCCCTTCTTGGTTACGCTGCGGCGGGTGTTTGGTTATTAACAGTTACTATCTTGAATGTCGGAAAAGCGACAAAGCTCGTGTGGGCACAAGTATCGATTGTTGTCCCTATGGTGATCAGCTTTTTACTGAGTTTTTTCTAGCGCCACTGAGCCGGATAGGAATAGTCTCTCCCTTCGGTTGTGGCAAGCATAGTCGCGTTAATTAGGCACGCTCCGATCAGCCTACAATAACCACTATGGACTGGAATCAGCAGACTTGTATGATGAACCCTCATCAATGACAATGATAGCCATTCTCATTAATTCTCGTTTATAAGATATGACGCAATTCGCTTTCATACAGTCACTGTGCCCTGTGGCCTTGCCTGATCCTGACACGTCAGTATTAATGGTTCAGTTTGATGTACAGCATTATTCCCCAATGCTATTTGCCAAGCTTGGTATTGAGATGCCCGAGGCGATTCGTCGGGCAGTGTGTAAGCGGCAAGCGGAGTTTTTGGCGGGTCGTTATCTGGCAAAAAAAGTACAAATGAGTCTGGGAGTGATGCCGATTGAGATAGCTATCGGTGACAGCCGCGCACCGGTTTGGCCATCAGCATGGACGGGAAGCATCAGTCACAATGATTCGTTAGCCATATGTGCGATGACGCCTCAGAGCTATGAGCATGAAGGCGTCGGTATCGATATTGAGTCATTGATTGATGTGGATAGGCTATCGGAGATGAAGGGTGTGGTCGTTACCGAAAAGGAGCTGGCGGCGCTACCCAGCAATGTACAAAATTTAAGTGGGTTGATGACTCTGTTGTTTTCGGCCAAAGAGAGCATTTTTAAAGCCTTGTACCCTCAAGTTAAACGCTATTTTGACTTTTTAGATGTCGCCTTTTTGCGGATGGACGACCAATGGTTGTACTTTGAGCTGAATACAAAGCTTTCTGACACCTTATTGCCCGGTCTGCAGGGAAAGGTGTATTACTCTAGGATGGATGAACGAGTGCTTACCTTTACGCGTTCTGAATATTTCATATGATAATAATTATCATTTATTGAGTTTGTGTTATCGGGCGGTTACAATCGATTTTTTTAGATAGGTTGTGTCCATGGATAGTAACACGCTGAATGCGAAGCCAGTTTTAAGGCTTGCGCTGCTTATTAACATGCTCTCTGTTGGAACCTTGATGATGGTGATGCCGTTGGGTCCCGATTTAGTCCGAGATATTGGCTTAAAAGGTGAGCACATCGGATACATCAGTGGCGGTGCGACGTTTGGCTCCGCAATCATTGGTTTTTTTCTCGCACCGGTATTAGACCGTTATGATCGACGAGCCGCTTTGACATTGTTTCTCCTACTTCGTTCTGCCCTGATTGCCTTGTGTGGATTAGCGACAGAGCCGAAACAGTTGTTACTTATTTTTATTGCCGCAGGCTGTTTCTCCGGCCCTCTTAGCGGCTTAATCATGGCGTCTGTCCTTGATGTAACTAACGTGGCGGAGCGAGGTAGGGCGATGGCCTTCGTTGCCAGTGGATTTTCTCTGGCGGCGATCATCATTGTGCCAGCTTCTTTGATGTTGGCGCAGTGGATGGGTTGGCAGATGACGTTCTTTTTCTTTGGTGGCATGGGAGTAATATTGGCGGTCGCCGTCAGGATCTATATGCCATCGCTGGTCCCACAGGCAAGCGCGATGACAAGTCCAACAATGCGTTCGGCAGGACTATCTAAAATGATCGGCTCCACGCCGTTTGTACTCGCGATGGCGATGATGGGGTTGACACTCTTTGGACATTTTCTATTGGTGCCAAACTTGTCGGCGTATTTCCAGTTTAACCTTGATTTCCCGCGGAACGAGATCAGTTACCTTTACCTCTTGGGTGGGGTGATGAGCATTTTAGCGATGCGTTACAGCGGCAGAATGATGGACAAAGGCTCAGGGCAACCGGTGTTATTTGGGTTAAGCGTGATTGTCGCTATGGTGGTTTATTATGGGTTTATCAGCGATAGCACGGATAAGTGGGTCTATCTGATTTTTATGATTTTGATGGCATCGAGTTCGGCGCGTAGTGCGGTCCTGGCAGCGTTTACATCAAGGGTACCACCACCACGATACCGTGCCGCCTTCATGACGTATCAATCAACAGTGTCTAATTTGGCCGCTGGTAGTGCAGGGATTGTCAGTTCCATCTATCTTGTTTCAGGGTCTGCGAATCAATTAGTAGGGCTCGATAAACTTGCCACAATGACTATCATTAGTGCGCTCGCGGTTCCTCTGCTTGTTTGCTGGTTTATCCCATCACTTAAACAGTCTCAAGCTTCACAACAAGTTCCGGGTTAATTCCCGGAGCCATCCCACTCCGTTTTCACCCTTTACCTGTACGTTTTTCGCTCGTCTTACCGGCTTGGTCGTTTTGCATTGTGAATATCTACGCAAATTTTCATGATCAAACGCAAATAATAATAAAAAAGATTATCAATTGTCTGCGGTTGGGATTGAGCGTAAAATAGAAATCATTATCATTTGCGCCACCATTTATATGGAGTGGTTAATTTTTGATGGACAAGGAGATAGCGTGTTTAAGTTGACTCGCCTGAATCAGGCTTTATGTGTAGTAGGTATGGTTTCTTCATTTACGGTAATGGCAGACACGGCCAATAACGACGTTAATGAAGTGATGGTGGTGACGGCGAGTCAGACAGAGCATCCGGAGCTCACAGCGCCGGCTTCTGTCTCGTATATTACTCGCGAAGACTTGGATAACCTTGTAGTCAATGATGTTGCTGAAGCGATTGAAAAACTGCCGGGTATTCACATCAACGCGGGCACAACATACGGGCGGAATGAGATCAAAATCCGTGGATTGGATTCAGATTATACCCTGCTGCTAATCAACGGTCGTCGGATTAACTCTCGAGATGGACTCCTTAGCTCTTACGGTAACGATTTTGATCTGTCCAGCATTCCGATGTCAGCGGTCGAGCGTATCGAGGTAACCCGTGGCCCTATGTCATCTTTGTATGGTGCCGATGCGTTAGGGGGCGTAGTGAATGTGATTCTTCGCAAACCCACAGAAGAAACGCAGGGCTCTTTGGGTTACCAGTTTGATGGCATTACTGAGGGCTCTGGTGGTAATACTCATAAAATGAATGGCTACGTCAGTGGCGCCCTAGTTCCTGACACCTTATTGGGGAACCTGATCATTGAAAAAAGTGATCGTGATGCGTGGCGGTCAAACCAATCCGTTAACCCAGATACGGATGTGCTGGAGGAACGTGATGAGTTGAGCTTGTACTCCAACCTGACATGGCTGGTGAATGATCAGCAGGATATCGAGCTTGATCTTAACTACAACACAGATGACCGTGATGCGGATTGGAACAACTGGGGTAACGCCGTAAACAATGTGCAGGAAATGGAGCGTTACAACCTGGCATTGACCCATTACGGTTACTGGGAGGCGATGAACTCTCGAGTGCGTTATAACCTCGACCATTCTGAATTGCGAGATGATTCAGAGCTGAATAGTGTAGTCGGTGATATCGAGCAAACCAATAACACTATTGATGCCCAGCTTTCTGGTTATTTAGGCGATCACCTTCTCACGGGCGGCGGCGAATTTCGTGATACTAAACTGGAAAATAACCTGACGCTGACGACCGATTCTGTGCACTACAGTCAGGCGGCGATTTACCTGCAAGATGAAATTTCGCTAGGCGACTTGGCACTGACTCTGAGTGCGCGTTATGACGATCACGAGGTGTACGGCGGTGAGTTTAGCCCTCGTGCTTATGCGGTTTATACGATCACTGACAACTGGGTAATTAAAGGTGGTGTTGGGGAAGCCTTTAAAGCGCCCGGCCTGAATCAGTACAGTGATTCTTACTCGGTACTAGCGTGTCGGGGTAAATGCCATGTGGTTGGTAACCCGGATCTAGAGGCAGAGACCTCACGGAGCTATGAGCTGGGAACCAGCTATGAAACTGCTCACTGGGGCGCCGGGTTAACCGTGTTCGAAAATGACATTGATGACATGATTGAGGCGGAAACGTGGGATCGCGTCAAAACTGAGTTGAGCTACTTCAACGTCGACGAGGCCGAGATCAAAGGGGTAGAAACATCGCTATGGGCCGACATTACCGACACGGTCAGTGTATCGGTGAATTATACCTACAGCGATGCAGAAGATAAAAGCACGCAGACCGATCTGCTCAATACGCCCGCCCATGTGGCTAATGTTCAACTCGACTGGCAGGCGAGAGACAACCTTTATGCTTACACGTCATACCAATACACAGGCTCTCAATACGCAAAAAATGGGTCGGATGTGGTGAAGCTAGATGCTTATGGCACGCTGGATCTAGGGGCTCGCTATCAACCTGTAGATGATCTGAACTTGAAGCTGGGGGTCACCAACCTCACTAACGAAGAGCGAGATGAGACCGCGATAGACCTGGATTACATCATGAAAGCACGCAGCGTCTATGCTGGCGTTTCATACGACTTCTGATAACAACATTCATCAGGACCACCTGATGCCAAAGGAGCCAACACAGGTTGGCTCCTTTTCGTACACAAAAGCAATGTGATGTCACCTTATAACAACTAAACCTACCGAGTTAATACTAAGCCTGTCAGTTTGCAATTAAATGCAACAAAAACAGGCTATTGTGTAAATGGAGTTGTGACATGCAACATACCCAACGTGAGAGGCTAGGATCGACCCCCGTATTCTCACCCGACAGAGATCTTTTTTTCTCATCGGAATACAAAACGGTCAGTGGAAAGGGAATTAGCCAAACGATTACTACACCCGCTATCTATGGTGAGCAACGCCAGAGCGCGTTCCAGCAAAAAATACAACAAGCATTCGCGGACGAAAAATCTAAAGGCGTCGAAAATCCGATTTTAATGGGGTCGATTCCGTTTGATGTATCTGAACCGTCTTGTCTCTATATTCCTGAATCTGTTGAGGTGACGGAGCACAACGCGGCAATGCCCGAACCCAATGGAATACTCGCACGTGAGCCTTTACAGATATTGGCTAAACGTAGTGAACCCGATGAATCGTTGTTTAAACATGCGGTTGCAGAGGCCGTAAAAAAGTTTCAGCGCACTGAATTAGAAAAAGCCGTGTTATCTCGGGTACTGAACTTAGAGTTAAGTGATGCCATCTCCGCTGATGATGTGCTTTCACGTTTGATAAAACAAAATCCTACTGGCTTCCATTTTGCCATTCCACAGCAAGACCAATCGGTTTTACTCGGCGCTAGTCCTGAGCTTCTGATTCGGCAGCAAGGGACGTCTATTTTATCGAACCCATTAGCTGGTTCAGCGAAGCGTCAGGGTAATACGGATGCCGATCGACAGGTGAGTGATGCTCTGCTGAAATCGGTAAAAGACAGATATGAACACCGTCTGGTCATTGAAGAAATCGCTCAACAGCTGACACCGTATTGTCGCAAGCTAGACGTACCTACTGGTCCATCGCTGATTTCTACCCCGACTATGTGGCATTTGTCGACACGCATCGAAGGGCAACTTAATGGTTTGGGTGATGAACAGGGTAAGCCGTCGAACTATAACGTCCTGCAGTTAGCGTGCCTACTACACCCAACTCCGGCTGTTTGTGGTTTCCCCTTCACGTTATCACGCGATGCGATCAAAGAGCTGGAAGGCTACGAACGTGGCATGTTCACCGGCATGGTGGGTTGGTGTGATTCTCAAGGGAATGGCGAGTGGGCGGTCACGATCCGTTGTGGAAAGGTACGTGAGAACTCTGTTCGCTTATTTGCCGGAGCGGGGATTGTAGATGCCTCTTGTCCGCAGGCGGAATGGGCGGAAACCGAAGCCAAGTTAGGTACGATGCTCAATGCGTTCGGATTAGGTGAGAAGGGGGCTGCATGAGTATCGCCTTCACCTCATGGCCGCCTGAGCTTGCTGAGCATTATCGCCAGAAAGGCTATTGGACAGATGTGCCGATGACAGACATCTTAACGCGTCACCAACAGAACCCTACTGACCACCTAGCGTTGATTTGTGGCGAACGAAGCTGGACGTACCGTCAGCTTGAGCACGATGCTGAGAGGCTGGCTGCCTCCCTGTTGCAGCTTGGTGTACAACCTGGCGACACGGCGTTGGTGCACCTACCTAATGTCGCTGAGTTTTATATTACCTTTTTTGCCCTCATGAAATTGGGCGTGGTGCCAGTGAATGCGCTATTCAGTCACAACCAGCATGAACTCACTGTCTATGCTGAGCAAATCAGACCGACGCTGGCGATCGTTTCTTCAGGCCACCACTTATTCAGGCAAAGTACGTTTGCTCAAACCTTGAGTGATCAGGTGACATCACTCAAGTTCTGCTTGGTTGATGGTGATGCGGACTTTGGCTATTCGCTCGCCGCAGCCATTGCGGGTACCTTGACGCCTTGTCATGCGTTCAGTAGTCAGGCGAAAAAAGCCGTCTCTTGGCCAGAGCTGAATGCCTCTGACGTTGCCTTTTTCCAGTTGTCTGGCGGCAGTACCGGTACCCCAAAACTGATCCCCCGAACGCATAATGACTACTACTACAGTGTCCGCGCCAGTGCAGAGATTTGTCGCTTAGACAGCGATACGGTTTATTTGTGTGCATTGCCTGCACCACACAATTACACCTTAAGCTCTCCTGGCGCGCTGGGTGTGTTTTATGCAGGGGGAACCGTGGTTTTGGCGGCAGAGCCCAGTCCAATGACCTGTTTTCCATTGATTCAATCTCATCAGATTACCATGGCTGCGTTGGTGCCCTCTGCTGTCACCTTGTGGTTGCAAGCCGCGGCAGATGATCGCTCGGCGCTTAGTAGTCTGCAATGGCTGCAGGTTGGTGGTGCGCATCTTGGTGAGAGCCTTGCCCGTCGTATTTATCCTGAGTTGGGATGTCATCTACAGCAGGTGTTCGGTATGGCCGAAGGCCTAGTGAACTATACGCGGTTTGAAGACAGTGAGTGGCATGTTCTTCATACTCAAGGGCGTCCCATCAGCGACGATGATGAAATACGGATTGTTGATGAAAACGGCGACGATGTGCCGAGAGGAACTCCCGGTGCCTTGCTCACTCGTGGGCCATATACCTTCCGGGGCTATTACAACAGCCCAGAACATAATCGCGTTGCATTTGATAAGGATGGGTTTTACCGCTCTGGTGATGTCGTCGTGATGACCGAAGACGGTTACTTGATGGTGGTGGGCCGCGACAAAGACCAGATTAATCGTGGTGGCGAAAAGGTGGCGGCCGAAGAGGTCGAAAACCAGCTACTGGCGGTGCCGGAGATCACGCAGGCTGCGTTGGTTGCCATGCCTGATAGCGTCATGGGAGAGAAAAGTTGCGCATTTATCGTGACGACTAACCCGAAGCTAAAACCTCTTACGATCCGAAAACACCTGCGCATGCGTGGTATCGCTGACTATAAACTCCCTGATCGGATCGAAAAAGTCGATGCCTTACCTATGACCCCTGTCGGAAAAATTGACAAAAAAGCGCTGCGTCAGCGGATTGCCAACCTACTAAAAAAACAGTCACAGCCTCAGCCCGAAAAGGACGTTTTATCATGACTATTCCTGCATTACCGACTTATACCATGCCTGCCGTCGAGGCCTTTCCAACCAACAAGGTGTCCTGGACGTTTGAGCCAGCGAAAGCGGCGTTTTTGATCCACGATATGCAAACTTATTTTGTGAGCTTTTATGAGCGCGATAGCGCGCTGATGCAAACGCTGCTCGATAATTTGGTGGCCTTAAAACACTTCTGCAAATCTCACGGTATTCCAGTGATCTACACGGCTCAACCCAAAGAGCAGAACCTGGCAGATAGAGCGCTACTCAATGATATGTGGGGGCCAGGTCTTAACAAATCGCCAGAACTGCAACAAGTCGTTGAGGCGTTAGCACCAGAAGAGGGAGATATTGTTCTCGACAAATGGCGTTACTCGGCGTTTCAGCGTTCACCTTTGGAGCATACGCTCAACGAACTAGGACGTGACCAGTTATTGATTGGGGGGATCTATGGTCATATAGGTTGCCTGATGACGGCAGTGGACGCTTTTATGCGTGACATTAAACCCTTCATGATCGGTGATGCCATTGCTGACTTTTCACTCGAAGAGCATCAAATGACACTCAAGTACGTGGCAGGACGAGCAGGTATGGTGATGTCAACGGCCTCGGTGATAGGTCAGGTGTCGAAAGCCGAGCCGCACGCGTTGCCTGATGTGCTCACTCACGGTGGTTTACTCGCCCGCATCGCGAAACTGGTCGACGAAGAGGAAGACGCGTTTGACCCGGATGAGAACCTGATCGATTACGGCTTAGACTCTGTGCAAATCATGGCGTTGATCACCGAATGGCGCAAGCACGGCGTTGAGATCAATTTTGTCCAACTGGCGGAGACGCCAACCTTCAATCACTGGTGGATGTTACTGGAGCAAGCACGAAATCAAGTGAATATGGAGGGACAAGTATGACACCGCTAAATACGGCTCAACATGGGTTATGGCTTGGGCACACTCTTAATGAAGATAAAGCGCTGTTTAACACAGCCGAATGTATCGTTTTTGACGGAAAAGTCGATGCAGACCTATTAGCGAGTGCCGCACGACAAGCAGTGGCGGAGAGTGAATGCCTCTCTTGCTACTACCGTAGTGAGAATGAACAACCCTATCGGGTTGCTACATCTGAACCAGTGGTATTTGAACGCGTTCACCTTACAGCCTCCTGCGAACAAGATACTGAAATGGCAACAGTGCGCCGTTGGGCAACCCAAGATATGAAGCAGGCGTTTGATTTGGCGCACCAGTTGCCGTGCCGCTTTACGTTACTTCATGGGGAACACCAAGACTATCTGTATCACTGTGTTCATCACATTGCGCTAGATGGTTTCGGCACGACGCTTATCTTTCAACGTATCGCCGAGATTTACTCTCAGTTAATGGAGGAGAGAGCACCCACACCATCGCCTTTCGGTTCGTTTCAGGCTGTGCTGGATGAAGACCAGCAACGCCGAGACTCCGGCGCTTATGACAAAGCCCGTCAGTTTTGGCTCGACACCCTTGCTAAAAATGTGGCGCCGTCTTCTTACCGCCATGATATCGCGCCGATTTCTGCTCAATTTCATCGAGAGAGTTGTACGTTCAATGACACGCTATGGCAACAATGCCAGAGCCTCGCTGAGCATCATCAATTAACTTGGGTGGATTTATTTCTCGCTGCACTTTGTACGCACCTGCGTCATTACAGCGACAACGAACAAGTTGTACTGGGGATGATGGTGATGAACCGTTTAGGTTCAAAATCGTTGACGGTTCCTTGTATGCAAATGAACATCGTACCGCTGGTGGTCGATGTCGTCGCTGACGATGATTTGCTAGACGTTGCCAGAAAGGTTGCGGCGCACAAAAAGAAGATGCGTCGCTTTCAGCACTATCGCTACGAAGACCTTCGTCGGGACCTGAACCGGGTCGGTGGCGGCCAGCGATTGTTTGGTGCCTTGGTGAATATCATGCCGTTCGATCATCCTTTGCATTATGGCAACGTAGCGGCTAGCACGCTAAATCTAAGTGCTGGGCCAGTAGAAGATCTGACTATTGAATTGCACAGTAAGTCAGAAGGCGTGCCAGAAGTAGACATTGATGCCAACCCTGCAGTGTATGACAAAGGTGACCTCGCTGAGTTGCAACAAGAACTGATGAGCTTACTGACACACTGGCTTGCATCGCCGACACAAACGACGAGCTGTGTACTGGCAAGCTTACATGCGCAGGCGCGGCAAGATGCTGTTATCTCTGGAGAAACCGACGCACGAACTCACACCCCTGCGGAGTCTGTACTGAATCAGATTCGCCGTCATGCAGCGCAGCAACCAGATGCCATCGCCGTGGAACAGGATGGAGTAGTGTTGACCTATGAGAGTCTGGTCAATAAGGCAGACACGATCGCTAGCGCTTTACGGGCACAAGGTGTGCAATCAGGAGAGCGAGTTGGAGTGGCACTAAGCCGATCGCTGTCTTGTATCACCACAGTGTTAGGAGTCATGTTCAGTGGTGCTGTATACGTGCCGCTCGATCCAGAGCAGCCGATTGAGCGTCAGCACCTGATTGTCGATCAGGCGGCGATCCGTATGCTGATTACCGAAGCGCAGTATCAACACTCCTTATCGGCCTTGCCTGTTACTGTTCAATTAGCGGGGCGTCTGCATAGCGAACCTGTCGCATTACCGGTTGTCGAGGCTGCTGACTCGGCTTATATCATGTTCACGTCTGGTTCGACCGGACAGCCGAAAGGCGTGGTGGTTAGTCATTCGGCGATGAATCATTTCGTCGCAGCGGCAGCTAAGCGTTATGACATCGCGGCGATCGATCGCGTCCTGCAGTTTGCGCCTTTCCATTTTGATGCCAGCATCGAAGAAATCTTCGTGACGCTGGGACAAGGTGCCACACTTGTGCTCCGCACTGATGCCATGCTTGAGTCAATGGCGAGTTTTTCTGATGCGATCACCGCTGAGCGGGTCACTGTGCTGGATTTGCCGACAGCGTTCTGGAATGAGTGGGTGGTGAGCCTACGAGCTGGCACTGCGACATTACCGAATACGCTGAAAGGCGTGATCATCGGTGGTGAAGCGGTTTATCCCGAGCCGTTAGTCCAGTGGAAGACAGCCGTCGAAGAGGCAGGGTTGACCAACCGCATCCGTCTATTCAATACCTACGGCCCGACAGAAACGACCGTGGTTGCAACGTGTAGTGAGTTGCAAGACGTTGATGGTCGTCATGGTCAATTACCTATCGGTCTGCCTTTGTCCGGCATCGACGTATTGGTGCTTGATGATCAGTTGCGCCCGACAACCACAGGCGAGCTGGTGATCCTAGGCGATACACTTGCGGATGGCTACCTCGGCCAGGCGCACCCTGCTTTTATCCGCATACTCGTGGGCGGGGTTGAGCGCCGTGCGTACCGTACCGGTGATCGAGTGACACTCACCGATGGCCAGCTGATTTACCTAGGTCGTATTGATAACGAGTTCAAAATCAGTGGTTATCGCATTCAGCCGGGCGAAGTTGAATCCCACCTCCTTGCGCTTGATGGCGTGGAAGAAGCCTGCGTACAGGGGATGGTATTTGATAATGGCCTCCGTCGTTTGGTGGCATTTGTCGCTGGGAAGGGTTGTCAGAATGAAGATGCACTGGCGATTAAAACCGCGCTGCAGTCGAGTCTTCCACCGGCGATGATACCGACCGATTTTCGTTTCTTTGCCAACTTGCCGAAAACCCTCAATAACAAAATTGATCGCAACGCCTTGCTGGCCAGTTATGAGGGGGACAGTGTTGAATCGGTGTTAGCGAGTGAGACTGAAAGCCGAGTCGGTGCAATCTGGCAGCAGATCCTCGGGGTCAGCCTGATTCAGTCGCAGGATAACTTTTTTGAATTAGGCGGGCAGTCACTGCAGACCATTCAAATTGTTAACCGTCTAGGCGCCGAATTTGGTGTCAGTATCAAGGTGTCCGATGTGTTTGATCGCCCCGTTTTGAATGAATTTTGTCGCTATCTCGATGAGATGCAGCAGCAGAGTGAAGACGAAGTGGAGATGGTGTGGTGAAGGCCGTGAAGCAGCAAACAGCAGTGACCTCCAGTGGTCAATTTGACAGCAAAGTGGTTTGGGTAACGGGGGCGGCTCGTGGCATTGGGTATGCGGTAGCTATACATTTCCATCAACTGGGTGCTCAGGTGATTGGCTTGGATAAAGACTTTGGGGCTGGGTGCGACGAGGGCGCAACGTACCCGTTTGCAACTTATCATGTGGATATTGCTCATCCAGACCAGGTTAAAGCGGTTGCTCAGCGCATCTTATCAGATGTACCGGTGATCGATGTGCTCGCCAATGTGGCGGGTACCTTACGCATGGGAAAAACCGAGGAACTGACCGAAGACGATTGGCATACCTGCCTTAATGTAAATGCTTCCGGTGCTTTTTACTTATTCCAACAGCTGATCCCTGTTTTTAAACAGCAACGTCATGGTGCCGTGGTGACGGTCAGCTCGAATGCCGCCCATGTTCCCCGTCAACATATGACAGCCTACTGTGCCTCTAAAGCCGCACTGAGCAGTCTAGCCAATTGTGTTGCGCTAGAGCTTGCCCCCTATGGGATACGCTGCAATCTGGTATCGCCGGGATCAACCGATACGCAGATGCAGCGCTCGTTGTGGCACAGCAAAGATGCCGAGCAGCGTACTATTGCGGGATTTCCTTCGCAATTCAAACTGGGTATCCCGCTAGGAAAGATAGCCCAACCTGAGGAAGTCGCGAACGTCGTCGTGTTCCTAGCATCAGATTTAGCCAGCCACGTGACAATGCAAGACATAGTGGTGGATGGCGGCGCAATTCTCAACGCGTGAAGACGACCCGTAGTGATATAGGAAAAACCATGACAGATATGATTTCATTTTTGGCGGATCTTGAGCGCAAAGGTATTCGGTTAGCACTGAATGAAAAAGGTCAGCTGGTTTCTCAGTGCAGCAAACAAGCGATGACGCCAGAAATCGGCCAGCAGATCCGTACTCATAAAGAAGCGATTATTCGGTGCTTACGCGCCCGTCAAGCGTATGAGCAGCCTATTCCGGTGCAAGACGATAAAACAGGACCGCTTTCATTTTCACAGAGTGGTTTGTGGTTTATCGAGCAATATGAGGACAACTCGCACTTATATAATATGCCAGTGCATTTTCGCCTCACCGGTAAACTTGATGTTAATGCACTAGAATACGCGTTTGCTGCTTTGGTGGATAAACATGCCAGCTTGCGAACTCGATTTGTGCGTAATCGCCATGGAAAAGGCGAACAACATATAGATAACCAGACCGCGCTTACTGTGACGCATCATGATTTGTCCCACCTAGACAAAAAGTCGCGTGAAGAAGCCTTACTGATAAGGATCGAGGAAGACATATACCAGTCGTTTGATCTAGAGAAAGGCGCTTTGACTCGGGTCGAATTGATTCGACTGGATGAGGAAGAGCATTTGTTGATGCTCACCCAACATCACATCATTTCAGATGGCTGGTCAGTAAAAAACATGTTTGCCGATTTTAAGCAGGCTTTTTTGGCATACCAGAATAACCAGTTAGCACCGTTGAAACCGACTGCTGTCAACTACATCGATTACGCGCACTGGCTCAACTCTTCAGCCTTTCGCGATTATCACCAAGAATTTCGCCCGTTTTGGGTAGAGCGATTGAAAGGTATTCCTGAGGTTCATGCCTTGCCACTGGATAAACCGCGGCCTGCAAATCACAACAATGATGGCGCACTGGTATTTTCGACCATTTCTTTAGCTAAGTGGCAGCAATTTCAGCGGCTATGCCAACAAAATAGTTGTTCGTATTTTATCGGCCTACATGCGGTTTTCTCGCTATTAATGGCGCGCCTAGGTGGAGAAAAGGATGTCGTCATTGGAACACCTTTGGCGTACCGAGAACGCGCGGATATCGAAGATGTCGTGGGATTCTTTGTCAATACCATTGTGTTGAGGACACAGCTCGATGAAGATGCAACCTTTATCGATTACTTGCAATATTGCCGTGAGCAGGATTTGTCAGCGTTTGACCATCAGCTGTTTCGCTTTGAATCACTGAGTGAGGCCATTGGGGCTGATCGAACCACGGCACACAACCCTATTTTCCAGATTATGCTGGTTTATCAGGCAAAGGTCGACTTTAACGATTTGATCCCAGGGTGCGATGCGGTGGAAGAGCCGTCGCCAGTATTACCGGCTAAAACTGACCTGTCACTAAAAGTGACCGAGTTGGTAGATGGTGTCCGTCTCGAGTGGCTATACAGCAAAGGGATATTCGAACATCAGACGATTACCCGCTTCGCAGATATGTTTCTGCAGCTGTTAGACGGTATTCTCGCTGCTCCCGAAACAACAGTAATGGCCTTCCCGCTTGTGGAACAGGCGCACCAAGCCCAAATGGCAAGCGCCTTGGCTCGCTTACCAGCCCACATAGAGATGCCCACGTTGACGCATGAGCAAATCAGTCGCCATGCGTCAACGTGCCCGACTCGACTCGCGGTCACTGGGGTGGACGGTCACTTAAGTTATCAAGCGTTGGAAGAGGCAGCAAATCGTTTAGCCCACTACTTATTGGCACAATCCGCCCACCGCCAAGCGTCGGATGCTGAGACTAAAATAGGTGTTGTCGCCAGTCGAACAACCCAGTATGCGGTGTCGGTACTCGCTGTTTGGAAAGCGGGTATGAGCTATGTGCCGCTCGACCCAGCGTATCCAACCGCGCGACTACAGCACTTAGTTGATGATGCGCAGCTGTCGTTGATGATTGCGCCAGATGCGGATTTTTCGCAATCTCATCCGGCACTGACTGGTTGTGAAGTCATTGATCTCTCCGAACCATCCACTACAGAGAAACTCTCACTGGCAGCACCGACGTCGCCCTCACGCGCGGTCACGGAAAAGGACTTGGCCTATGTGATTTACACCTCGGGTTCAACAGGCCTGCCGAAAGGGGTAGAAGTCGAGCATGGCGCGTTTACGAACCTGCTAACCGACCATACCGCGCGATTAGCGCTGAATCACGATAGTGTGATGCTCAACCCAATGTCTTTGGCGTTTGATGCTGGAAACATGACTGCCATTCTCCCCCTGTTTGCGGGGGCCCATCTGGTGTTTGGTACGCCAGATGACACCTTGCTTGACCAGGCGGACTCATGTCGTGCAACACATATGATCAGCGCAACGGCACTGTTTGCCGCCATGGTTCCTCGGCCACTGCGTACACTTCATACCGTCGCGTTTGGCGGTGAAGCTTGTCCGGCCACGTTGGTGAGTAGTTGGCAGGGCAACCTCCGCCTGCTCAATATGTATGGCCCGACAGAGTTCACTGTAACGGCATTGGTCAAAGAGCTTGAGCCTGGTGAGCCAGTGACCATCGGTCAACCTATCGATAATACACAAGCGCTGATCATAGACGAGCGAGGACAGCTTTGCCCCGTGGGGGTGGCAGGAGAGCTTTGTCTTGCTGGTCTGGGGTTGGCCCGGGGTTATCTGAACCAACCCGATTTAACCGCAAGTGCCTTTGTAACCCTAACCGTCGCGGGACAGCGTGTACGTTGCTACCGAACGGGTGATAAGGCGCGATGGCTTAACAACGGCGACGTCGAATATCTGGGTCGGTTAGATCAACAGATCAAACTGCGTGGTTATCGAATAGAGTTGGCTGAAATTGAGAGTCAACTGGCCAAAGTCGCACCGCAACTTAATCAGGTCAGGGTCATTCTTGCCGGAGAGGGTGCGCAGTGCCAATTGGTTGCTTACGCGACACCACAACATGTGTCATGCCCCGAGCATTCGGTTGATCAAACGGGTGTGGATGTTGGTCAAATTCTGTCTGAGGCGACCCGAATCTTGCCTGAATATATGGTACCAGCAGAGCTTATTATGCTGGATGAACTGCCGCTGACGGTGAACGGTAAGTTGGACGTCAGTCGATTGCCAGCACGCCAACGGATAACACAAGCATATGCGCAGCCAGAAACAGAGATGGAAGCCGACGTACTTACTGTGTGGCGAGATGTGCTGAATACGGATCTGGGTGTGGAAGATGATTTCTTCCGTTTGGGAGGCGATTCAATTTTGAGTATACAGCTCAATACTCGTCTTCGTGATGCAGGCTTTCCTTGCACCGTAAAAGATGTTTTTGAAGCGAAAACAGTCCGTAAACTGTGCCGTACTCTTACCGCACGCGCTGTGACCGAGCAGGCCGTTGATGCCGAACAGGGGCAACTATCTGGCGAGTTTGATTTGCACCCTATTCAGCATTGGTTTGATGCTCAGCCTTTTACTCGGCCAGCGCATTGGAACCAAGCGGTAATTTTGGCTATTCCCAACATCGATACGGGTCGTCTCAACGAGATGATGTCAATGCTATTGGCACATCATGACGCACTGCGCCTACGGGTGACTGAAGAGGGAAAGACGCGTCGCCAGCGCTACCAAGCCTCTGTCACTGTGCCCGAGCTGAAAGAGCTGGATGCGTCCACCATGACTCAAGAGTTACTTTATGATGCGCTCACCACATTGCAGTCGCAGTTTGATCTGGTTAACGGCCCCATCATGGCTTGGGCTCGGATCCGTCACTTACCTGCCCAAGGAGAGCAGGAGCCGCAAACTGGTCTGTTTTTGGCATTCCATCACTGGGTCATTGATGCCGTCTCTTGGCGGATCATCGCTGATGATCTGAGGCGCTTATCACAAGGGTTGCCGTTGGCGAATAAAACCTCCAGCTATCGACAATGGGGAGAGGCGCTTCGAGACTATGCGAACCGTCACTCGGCACAGTTTGATTTTTGGTATCGTCAGCTGGATAACATCAGAAACGGTGGAGGCAGCACCTTGCCAGCGGTTCTTAACCAAGACCCAGATGGTCGTGTCGTTCCTAGCCAGGCGATGTTACAACTCGATCAAGCCAACACAGCGCGTTTGGTTGGTCCTGCAAATACTGCCTTTAATACCGAGGTGCGTGACTTGCTGTTATCGGCTTTGAGTATCACGCTTAATGAACTGGGCTGGGGAGAGCAAGCCACCGTGATGTTAGAGGGGCATGGCCGGGAAGAGATTGATGTGCAATTGGATGTCAGTCGCACCGTGGGGTGGTTCACTAGCACCTATCCATGCCGAGTTGCGGTGAGATCAACCTTGGCAGAAACCATCAAGCACGTTAAAGAAGCACTGCGTGAGGTGCCTGATAATGGGGTGGGGTTCAACGCCTTACGTTGCTTCCACCCTCAAGGTGAGCAGCTAACTTTCTCACCGATTGTCTTGAACTACTTGGGCCGTCAGACACAAAAGCACGATCAACCGGCTGAGCAATGGCGTCCTTTACCTATTGTGCCTGGACAGACCGCCTCACCGCTTAATCCTGGCGAAGAACTGCTCAGTTTGCATGGGGGGATCGATGATGGCCAGTTAACACTACGGCAAGTTGGCGTTTTAGATCAGACGCTTAGCGAGCAATTCATGGCAGCATTTAAAGCCAACCTGGTCAAGATCGTCCATGATTGTGAGCAGCACGCGACAATATATGGGCGTAGGTTTACCCCCTCGGATTACCCGCTTGTGAGCCTTGCTCAAGGCGAGCTAGATAGACTGAGCGAGCGCTTTGATATTGAAGCGTTGCTGCCCGCATCATCACTACAGCAAAGCATGTTTGTTCACCAGCGTCGTTGCCCAGACGATGAGGCATACCTGTTGCAGACGCCGATTCGGTATCGTCAACCGGTGGATAGGGTGCGGTATCAGCAGGCTTGGCAGGCCGTTGTCTCGGCGTTTCCAGCCCTACGGACCGTGATGAGTGGCCCTTACGGCGCTGATAATCAGTTGGTACAAGTGGTTCAGCGTCAGATAGCTATGCCATTCGAATGGGTCGAACTGGCTGATGAGGAAGATCCTGCCACTCAGATTGCGGCCTATTGCCAGCAAGACCGTCAACGTGGTATCGCGCTTGATGGCGATGCTTTAATGCGTGTGCGTTGCTTCCGGCTTGCCGATGATGATATTCAAGTTATCTTCAGTTGCCACCATGCTGTCATTGATGGTTGGAGCGGTCCGCGTTTGTTTTCAGCGTTGCATCAGGCCTACGAGGCACTGAGTGAGCCCAATAATGGTCTGCCATCGGCATTGTTGCCGGCAGATGAGGCCTATATAGCGCATGCAGAGTACGCTGCGAGTGCTCGTCCTGATGCGGCGGCGTTCTGGGCGAATAAAGCATTGACGACGGCCAAAGCCGACGATTTAACCCCGCTATTCGGTCCGGACTTTGCCTCTTTACCCATGCAGCGACAACCAGAAGTGGTTAGAACAGCACTCAATGAGCAAGAGCAGGCGGCATTGCAGCATTTTGCTCGTGAGGTCGGGGTAACCCACAGTACCGTGGCGCAATTTGCGTGGCACCGTCTGGTCGCACGTGAGTGCGGGCTGCCAAGCGACAAGACAACGACGATTGTTGGCAATGTTGTACCGGGTCGCGATGCGCCCGTGACGGGAATCGCTAACAGTGTTGGATTATATATCAACACGTTACCCTTGATCGTCAACTGGCAGAGTCACCTAACATTGGCTGATCAATTGCGTGCGCTGCAAGATGAAGCGATGGCACTGAATCAGCATGCGACACAGTCGCTGATCGAGTTACACGCTGGACATCGTCGTTTGTTTGACAGTGTCTTTGTTTATGAGAATTACCCACGAGCAGAGGTGGATGATCACCAAGCTCACGTGGTTCCCGGAGCTAACCTGTATCCTGAGTTTGGCGTTGCGTTTGAAAAAGTTGAGGTACCGCTCAGTTTGGTCGTCAATGAAGTAGGAGGTCAGCTGTCGCTGCGTTTCGAGTTTGATGGCGCGCAGGTCGAGCCATTCCGTGCTCGTGATGTGTTGGACCAATGGCGGGCGTCACTATTAGAAGTGTTTACCGCCGATCCGCAATACACCCTGGAACTTGACCCCGCAGAGGCTTTGCCTGAGGTATCGGTCGATATAGCGTCTCAGACAAAGCGCGATCAGCAGCCAAAAGAAGGTGTGAAGTCTGATTATGCACAAGGCAGTCAGTATTCATCGGAAGTGGCGCGTTTGGTCAGCGAGGTGTGGCAACAAAGTACTCACCTTTGTGTCACCCCTGAGAGCCCGCATTGGTATCAGCCTTTATGCGTGTTAGGGATAAGCTCACTGGCGGCGATTGGGTTGGTGCAACGGCTCAATTATGCGCTGAACATGCACGATGTATCAGCGATGGGTGTCGCACAGCCGATAACGTTAGCGTTTTTGTATCAGCATGCGACACCAGATGCAATTTGCCGAGCACTCAGTGTGGGTCGCGCACAACCGCCAAAGAGTGAGCAACCTGTGATGGAGGCGACCGATGCGGGCGAATAATCAATTCAGTGAAGAGGCAACCTGTTTAGCACCGATGTTAGAGGCCGCCCTCATGGAGGCGGCTACCTCAGGCCTCATTGCCATTGACTTTGGCGACCAATCGATCCGCTATGATCAACTATTGGTGGCGGTCAGTCAGGTGCAGCAGCGGTTAAACCAGGCTGGATTGCAGCCTGGTGATCGCGTTGGCATACATTTAATGCGCTCGCCAACCCTGATAGCGACCTTATTGGCGTGTGTGTTTTCAGGTGTGGCCTTTGTGCCGCTCGACCCGCTGTTTCCTGCTGGGCGATTAAGAGAGATCGCCGATGAGGCGAAGTTAAGCGCGGTGATAGAGGCAAACAGCGATGGGGCAGCGCCAATTGCGTTTGACTGTCCTGTTATCACCTTGGGTCTTGTTGAGGAGTGTGTAGCAAACGAAAGTGGCCTGACGCCATTACACTTACCTTTACTGAGTCCGCAAACCACCGCCTATATTATGTTTACCTCTGGTTCAACCGGTAAGCCGAAAGGAGTGGTGATCAGCCACCAGGCAATGGCGACTTTTTTGTCTGCCGCTGTGACGCGACTCAACCTTGATGACAAGTGCCACTGGCTACTGATCACGACCATTGCGTTTGATATCTCGATATTGGAGATTTTTGCGCCTTTGTTGGTTGGTGGTCGCCTATGCCTCGCGAATAGTGAGGAGCACAAAGATCCCCATCTTGTCGCGACGATGTTAACACGTCATCCATCGTTAAATACGCTTCAAGCAACACCGACGTTTTGGCGAATGATGATCAATACTGGTTGGAGCGGAAAGACAGGCCTAAGGGCATTGATAGGAGGGGAAGCATTAGATGCTGGATTGGCGGAACAGCTAATGGCGCGTTCGAGGATACTTTGGAACTGCTACGGTCCGACAGAAGCCACCGTGTGGTCAATGATGTCAGAAGTAAAAACCGCGCACCAGATCACCATTGGGTCTAGCCTAGTGGGATATACCCATTGTGTGCTGGATGACGAGGGGCAGCCTGTCGATTTAGGGCATGAAGGGGAGCTATGTATCTCAGGTAATGCACTCAGCGATGGTTACTGGCAAAGGGATGACCTGACGGCGCGTCAGTTTATTACGCGCAATGATGGTCGGCGTTATTACCGTACCGGCGATATCGTTCGGCGGTTGGCGGATGACTGTTATCAATATATTGGCCGTCAGGATAGTCAGATTAAACTGCGTGGCTATCGGATTGAATTAGGAGAAATCGAAACGCGTCTCCGCGAGTTAGATACGGTGCTTGATGCAGCGGTGAAACTAGAGGGAGAAGGTGAGAATCGTATTCTCGTTGGTTATATAGAGCAAGGTGAATACGGCACCGCCTACACGCCGGAGATGACGCGTCTGCAATTGCGAAAAGCACTGTCCCCTCATTTACCCGGTTATATGATCCCCACTCGTTTTGTCTGGCTGGCGAGCTTGCCGAAAACGGCGAGTGGAAAGGTTGACCGCAAACAATTAACGGCGAGCTAACTCGGCTCACGACGGAAAAAACCGCCGAAAGGCGGTTTTTCAAACGGTAACACGACGTTTATTCGCTCAGTGGCTCAGCGTTGGGCTTATTGACCAGTTCAGCAATATCATCCATGACTTTAAGTGCAGCGAGTGGACCACCGACTGAAGTCCACAACGAACCATCAACCGGTGCAAAGCGACCTGCTTCAATGGCGCTAAGTTGGCGGAATGCTGGGGTGCTTTCTGCTTGTTTCATCGCGTCAACCGCGTCACCAGACGCGCTGAGTGTGCCAATTACCATCCAATCACCATCTAATACATCAAGCGCTTCCAAGCTCAGTGACATGGAATGGGTATGGCCTGGATCCTGCTGGTCGCTCGGGCGCTTCATGCCAACATCGGCGATCACCTGACTGGCAAAAGAATCCCGGAACATGTACGCCGGCCCTTTCGGATTCCAGCGCACGACACTGATGGTTTGCCCCAGTTTGTCGCCAATCGCTTGTTTTGTCTTTTTCACATGGGCGTGGTAGCGCGTCATAAAGGCTTCGGCTTCGGTTTGACGGTTTAGAATAGTCGCAGTGCGCTTAAATACCTTTTTCCAATTTTCACCGTAGTCAAATGTGACCACTGTTGGTGCAATTTCGCTTAGCAGCGCAATCACTTCAGGTCGATTGGGCGCGGTTAAGATTAAATCTGGCGCGAGCTCTAGAATGCTTTCTAAGTTTGGCCGAGACAGCCCACCGACGACCTGGATTTTATCGTCAATGACAGGCTTTAAATATCGAGGTAAAGACGACTGGCCGCGGCCATTGACCGTACCAACTGGGGTGAGGCCTAACGCGAGGGTGGTATCTAAGTCGATTTCGCTTAGCGTAATGATGCGTTTAGGCTGTGCAGGGATCGCAACACGCTCTCCATACGCATTCTCGACTGTACGGGTTTCGGCGGCACTGGCTTGGTTCACCATGCAGAACAGAGCGAGGGCCGTAAAAAGGCTTCTCAGCAAAATAATGCTCCTTATTATATGTCCAATGAAATGAATAAATTCTGGTGAATCTTACCTAATAAGGCGACTGATAACTATTTTTATTTAATTCTGTTATCAGAAAACGGGTGTTGATATCATGCCCGACATCGTTGTGATACAAGGAGTTGCAAGCGTGTCGAAATCTCACCTCGCCTGGTTAGGGGGCGGTGTTCTCAGTGTTTGTCTTTTTTCGATGATATCAATGTCGGTTGGGGCAGGGGAGTATGGTGCAGCAGACGCTTTTGCGTACTATTTGTCTGCAATCATCCCATCCTCTTCAATGCATCCGTCAGAACATATGACAATGGTGATGGACACCCTACGCTTGCCACGCACACTGTGCGCATTGTTGGTCGGTGTTAGCTTATCATTGGCGGCGTCATTACTCCAAAGCGCGACCCGTAACCCACTGGCAGAGCCAGGCTTGCTGGGTGTGAATGCCGGCGCAGTGCTAGGGTTGGTCACCGGCTTGACTTATTTTGGCGTCGAATCTGCATTGGGATATCTCGTCTGGTCTGGATTAGGCGCGTTGGCGGGCAATGTGTTGGTCTTACTTGTTAGCCAAGTGGTGGGGAAGTCCAGTCCACTCAAGCTGATTTTGGTCGGGGTCGCGATGAATGCCACCTTTGGAGGGGTATCCAATTACCTTTTACTGTCAAACCAAGTGGTCTTAGATCAGTTTCGGTTTTGGAACCTCGGCTCGCTGGCGGCTGCGGACATGACGGCGATGATGCTGATCTCTCCCTTTATGCTCGCTGCCATCGCGTTGACATTCTTACTGGCGCGTCAGCTCACCATGATGCAGCTTGGCGAGCAACAGGCACAATCGCTTGGCATTAATACCTATTGGGTGCGAGTGGGGGTGTTACTGGCGTCTACTCTGTTTACCGCTTGCGCTATTTCTGTGGCTGGGCCGATCAGCTTTGTTGGTTTTCTAGCCGCTTATTGTGCTCGCATGGTCGAGCCCGTTCGCTTGTCTCTCCAGGTTATCTTCTCGGCGCTATTCGGTATTTGTTTTATCTTGATTGCCGATATCTTGGCGCGTTGGATCATTCAGCCTTATGAAATGCCAAGTGGCGTGTTGTTGGCAATGATAGGCGCGCCGGTGTTGATTGGTGTGGTACGACGTGGTGGGTTTCGCGCATTGCTGGCCGTTAAGTAGGAGCAAGTAGTATGGAAAAAATGGTTACTCAGGCTCGGCAAATAGCGGACGATTCATCAAGCAATCAAACGCCGCGCCACATACCAAACGGAAAATGGCTATGGCAGTTTGGTCATAACACAATGCTCATCGAACGCCGAGCGTTGTGCATAAGCATACTAATGATGCTGATCCTTGTAGCGATGAGTTTGCTGGCGGTAAGTATTGGCTCGGCCAAGCTGACGCCCTGGCTGGCGTTTAAATCCTTATTCGGCGAGTCGAGTCGCATGGCAGAAATCATGGTGTTTAACATTCGCCTGCCGCGTGTGGTTGCGGTGTTAGTTGCTGGCGCAGCGATGGGTTTGTCGGGGTGTATGATCCAAACCTTAGTGCGCAACCGGCTTGCAACCCCTGATATGGTCGGTGTCAATGAGGGGGCGACATTAGCCATCACGTTTTTTACCCTTTATATCACATTGGGAGCTTGGCCATGGTGGGCGGCTCCCTTGGGGGCAATGTTTGCTGCATTCATGTTGTATACATTGTGCCGACACCCTGGAGAGCAAGGATACCTGTTTGTGGTGATTGGTATTGGTGTTTCTGAGCTCATGCGGGCTGTGGGTGAGTTTCTGATGTCGACGGAGTCCATTGTGCATGTCAGCAGTGTATATTTTTGGACCATGGGAAACTTTGTGGGTCAGGGGTACAGTGTTAGCGTGCCGGTGGCGTGCCTATTACTATTATTGATCCCGGCCGTGATTTACTTTTCCCGCCAGTTGGATGTGCTGCGGCTGGGTCTTCCTACCGCCCAGAGCCTGGGGGTAAACATCAGCCGTGTGCAGATAGCCATTCTACTGTTAGCGATTGTGACTGCCGCGTTGGGAACCGCAATTGGTGGTCCCGTGGTGTTTATCGCCATGGCAGCGCCTATTATTGCGACTTACCTACTTAAAGGGCGTGTCGTCCCACTTTGGACAGCAGCAATACTCGGCGCGCTGCTACTTTTGGTGAGCGATACATTGGTCAGGGTCTTAGCCGATCCCCACGAAGTCGCGACAGGGATCATGACCCGTATTCTAGGTGGCATCATGCTATTTGTGTTTTTACTGCGAGATAAAGGGCAGGCAGATTAATGACAGCATTATCGATGACAGGTGTCGGGTTTTCTTATGAGAAAAAAACGATCCTCAAAGATGTTTCATTCAACTTGAGTAAAGGCAAGTTGGTGGGGATTGTTGGCCCGAATGGGGGGGGCAAATCTACCTTGCTCAAGATGATGGCTAAGCACCTCGTGCCGCAGCAAGGCGTGATTACTCTGAACGGACAACCCTTGTCGGATTATTCGATGAAAGCGCTGGCCAAAGCGCTGGCATTTCTACCCCAGCAGCCGATCAGTCCGGCTGGGATCACGGTTGAACAGCTCGTGCAGTACGGGCGACATCCTCACCAAGGTTGGTTCAATCAATGGAGTGATGAAGACGCGGTTCAAGTCAGCAACGCCATCGGTAAAATGAAATTGAATGGTTTGCTCACGCAACCCATGACAAGTTTATCGGGGGGGCAACGTCAACGGGCTTGGCTAGCAATGATTTTGGCGCAAGACACAGAGGTTATTCTGCTTGATGAGCCGACCAGCGCATTAGATATTGGCCATCAAATCGAAGTGATGGAGAGCATTCACCAAATGGTGGCGATGGGTAAAACCGTGGTGCTAGTTATCCATGACCTTGCGGCGGCGGCGCGTTACTGTGATGAACTGATCGCCATAGGTGGTCAAGGTATTGTGGCGACAGGGCCAGTGACGGATGTGATCACTGAGCCGATGATCAACAAGCTCTACAATACCCAGGTGGATATCCTCAATGCGCCTTTCGATGATGCCCCGGTCATCGTCCCACGGCGTCAAGCCGCGTATAGCATTGATTAATTTATGTTTTCACGAGTAGATTGGCGAACAATGAAAGCCAGCTGTTGAAGCTGGCAGTGGTCAATCAAACGCGCGTCTGCGGTCGTACGGCTACGCCTCTAGCATGCGTTGGCGACTAAAGGATCCGAGTGTCTTTGACGGCGAACATTAACGGCAGTGGCGAGCATGTCTAGCATGGTCTCAGTATCTTTCCAGCCGAGACAAGCATCTGTGATTGATTGCCCAAAGGTCATCTCTTTCGATATCTCTTGCCGACCTTCAACCAGGAAACTTTCCGCCATAATGGCGTTAATGCCATGATTTCCGTTGCTAATCTGACGACATAGCTCTTCGGCGACAAGCAGCTGGCGTTGGAATTGCTTCAGACTGTTGCCGTGACTACAGTCGATCATTAAGCCTGTATTTATTCCTTTGTCTTGCAGTTGTAGCAAGGCATTACTGATATCTGTTTCGCTGTAATTGGGAGTTTTACCACCTCGTAAGATTAAATGACAGTCGGGGTTACCGGTGCTGTTCACCGCATAAAGCTGTCCATCTTGACCTGTCGCGGTGTAACGATGGGAGTGGTTGCTGGCAATAATGGCATCCATCGCCACACCAATATTTCCGTCAGTGCCATTTTTAAACCCGATTGGACAAGGGAGTCCAGAGCTTTGCTGACGATGGGGTTGAGATTCCGTCGTTCTCGCGCCAATGGCGCCCCAGCTCATTAAATCAGCGAGATAAGTAAAGCTGGTGGTATCGAGAAACTCCGTCGCAGTTGGTAGCCCCAGCGCATTGATATCAACCAGCAACGCTCTAGCTTGCTGAAGCCCCTTGCCAATTTTATCGCTGCCATCCAAATCGGGATCAAACAGTAATCCTTTCCAACCAACAGAGGTCCGTGGCTTTTCAAAGTAGGTTCGCATCACTACAACCAATTGATCCTGGTAGCGCTCGGCATAACGAGCCAGTAGCTTGGCGTACTCTAGCGCTGCCGCTGGATCATGAATTGAGCAAGGGCCGATAACGACCAACAAACGATCATCGCGACCATGTAAAACCTCTCTTATTGTACGTCGAGAGTGATCAATGTGTTCGCTTAGTGTGTCTGGGCAGGGGATGTCGGTTGCAAGTGCAGCCGGTTTAGGCAGTGCCTGCCACGAATGGGCGCGGATCACTGAAGGGTCAATAGCCATTATTTGTTCCTTGTTTGTCATCATGAGATGACACCACTCTTGTGCTTCAAAGCGCCATTACAGACTAATGGGTAAATAATCTATATTGTTATAATTATCATCAAGATATGCTTACCGCGCTCGCGGTCTCAAACAAGTGTTACTGATGAAATGATATCTATTCGCGTTTGATTATACACAAACTCATCAGTGATAAAAGAGCAAATATTTGCCTCAGCGATGTTGCTTTCCTACATTATCCTACAGCGCTGAAGTGCCCCTTTTCTTGGCAACTCTTCGCTCTAAAGCGAAAAATGCAATTCATAACAGTCAGTCGGGGATTCAACCGCGAAGTGCAACACTCTCGTTTGCAGCTAATGATAATTTTGACATTTATTGTGAGGAGTGTGTTCCGTTTTGATGGTTTTTCTAGCAATGAATAGGCTGTGGTATTAGCCTTTTTATTTCTCTAGCGAAAGCAGGTGCGTGATAATTTTGATTCTAAGCCTCACTAGTATCAAGGCCTTCAGGGTATTTCACTAACTAGCGCACCTTTCATTTCTTTATACTTTAAGCTGTCTTTTATTGGTGTTGGCTCAGGTTCTCACGTTGACAGTATTTTTACTTGGAGGTATATTTCTATGCGCATAAATTCAGTGATTTATGCTTATAAATGAACGCTTCAGCCCAATGTCGTTCAATTTTTATAATACGTCTTTAGGATCTAAATAGAATGAACAAAAAAAGTCTGTGTGAAAAAGGGTGTTTTTTGTTGGTGGTGAGCCTGTTTGCTAACGCTTCATATGCGCAAGAATGGTTAGAGGGTGTTTATATCAATCAAGAAAAAGACTCTCTTATAGAAGAGGTGGTCTTCTGCAAAGATGGTAAAGCATATGCAGGTATGTCACCTCGAAACTATGAAATGACGACTAAGAACGATGAAAGATTCGTTGTTCTGAAGTCAAATGGTGTGTTCACTTTTAAAGTATCTGATGACAGTAAAGAGTTGTTCCCTGTCGATAGTTTCACCAAAAACTGGTTTACAGAAAAAACACTTCTTCTAGATAGTGATCGAAAAGACACTTGTAGATAGTAAAGGTTATCTTCCACGAGCCATACCAAAATATACAACCAGATCAAACACTTTGACTAGACTGTTTTTACTTATGATAACCTTTTCGACTAAATACTTTGCTTTATTATAGGAAATATAATGACTAATGAAATTACTGAGAGTCCGATTAAAGTGGTTCAGTTCTCGCGTAAGAATTTTATCGCGCAGGTAGTGATAGGTGGACTGATGATTGCTGCAGGTATAGCCTTAAATGTCTTTGTCGCAGCTTTGGGTGGTTTGTCATTTATCTTAATGTCAGTTGCCAATAATAGCATCGATCATTTAAGGTTTTATCAAGATCGTATGGAAATAAAGCTATTAGCTCTTCGCTCTAGAGATACAATTTTTAACAAAGATATATCGGATGTGCAAGTAGAGTCCAATGTTGTGATCTTGACCGTTAAAGAGGGCGAAAAGCAAAAGACAAATAAAATCCCCTTAGGTTATTTTTCCGAAGAGGATAAAAAAGAAATAGTCGCTTACTGCGAAGGTATAAAAAATGATGCTTTACGGGGTTAATGCCTCTCGTGCACTTTGCTCGTCAACGACAGATATTATGCATTATTAATAATGGTGAAACATGAAAATCCACCCAGAAATCGAAGTATCGAACGCGCAGCATGAGGCTATTGAAGCGCTTAGAAACAAGGCATTTCCTGATCACCAGGTTTCCCGTTCCTACCATAAGCAGCTTTTGCATATGCGGGCTTTGCAGTACCACGACAATCAACTGATTGATTATATGGGGCTGGATTATAGGGTCGTGAATGTCGGTGGTGAGGTATACAAAGTGTTAGGCGTGAGTGATTTTTGCATCGACAGCGCTTGGCAAAGAAAAGGGATTGGCTCGGGTATGCTGGCGCAACTGACTGACTATGCGCGAGATAAAGATGTTGATTTCATTATTCTTATTTCTGAGCTGCACGATTTTTATGTGGCCAATGGCTTTCAGCTTGTCGAGTCACATGCCTCTTGGCTACGCATCCATGAACATACGAATTATGGCGTTGCGGTCGAGTATGTTGATGAATTGTACGTTAAACCGATGAAAGATAAATCATGGCCTGCAGGGCATATGGATTGGCTTGGGTATAGGTATTAATGCCATAGGTATAAGTAGCTTATGCCGCGTAAGAGGGGGGTTAGTCGTTTTTTGTGTTGTGTGCTGGGCGTTGCTCAAATCCCACCTGATCACGTCCATTGTTCTTCGCCCAATATAGGTGTTGATCCGCCAAGTGGACAAGATAGTCAGGCGAGATGTCTGGCGTACACTCAATGGTCGCAACCCCCAAACTAGCGGTAACATGACGAGCGGCGTTGGATCTGCCGTGGGGAATACCGAGTGCTGCGATCGACGCTTTAATCGTCATCGCAATCGATACGGCGTCTGCATGCTGGGTTTCCGGTAAAATACAACTAAATTCCTCGCCACCATATCTCGCGGCCAAATCTTGTGGACGCTTGAGGCTTTGTTGAATCACCTCGCCAACTGCCTTTAGGCATCTATCGCCTGCCAAGTGACCATAGGTGTCATTGAAGTGCTTAAAGTAATCTAAATCGATCATGATCAGCGACATAGAGGCGTTTATCCGCTTGAGCCTTTGATATTCGCCGTCGAGCACGTTATCAAAGCGGCGGCGGTTCGCTAAGCCAGTGAGGGCATCGGTAATACTCAGCGTTTCAAGCTTGTCACGAGCAATTTTGAGCTCGGAAAGGTAGTTTAATTGATCCCAATAGGTGCGAAGTGTAAATAAGGCGAGTAACCACAACACAATCAGCGCTCCCACAGCGACTCTCACCTGATGACGCCAATCTGCCTGCCAATGCTGGTCTGCTTCCCCGACTACGGCATAAAAGGGGAGCCCCTCGACTTTACGAATACTGAATAAACGTGGCACGCCATCTATCGGCGAGGTGGCGCGAAAGCTCTTGTCGGTTTGTCCGGATGTGATAAAAGCCTCAACGATAGGATCATCAATGAGTTTACCCAAGGTTTCCGGCTTAGCGGGCTTTCTTGCCAATAATCGAAGGTTTTTGTCAGTGATAGCGACCACATCCAGGGGATCTATGGAAATATGCTCGACCCATTTAGAGAAAAAGGTGAGATCAACGCCCACCGCGGCAAACCCTTTGAAGCCTGGCTGCTCGGGCAAAAGCTCACGCGTCTGTGTGATGTTAAGTGGGCCGGTCGTACTTTTAAACGCGTTGGAGACAAATGTATCTCGATCAGGGAAGTCGCGTAGTGCTCGGCAATAGTCTCGGTGACTTCCATCCCACCCTAGTTCGTCACTATTCGCATGGGTAATGATACAGTTTTGATCAAAAAGACCGGCGAGAATGACATTAGGGACGGTGTTCATTTTGGAGACAACAAGCTCTGTTAGTTGCTGATGTGCTTGCAAATCTTTGGGCGGATAGACGAGATCCTCAGGCTCAACATGCCCTAGTATATCTCTTAATAAATAGTCGGTGATTTGAAATGAGCCTTCGATCCATTCGGCGATCAAAAAACTCACGCCTTCGACGCGCCCACGGGCTTTATCTTCTTCTTGTTGTAACGAGCGCATTAAGCCCATTGTTGCGACTGCACCGAGAAGCAAGCAAAAAACCACACAAAAAATCAGACTGCTCTTTCGGTTGGACACTAATCACACTGCTCCTTTGTTCACAAATTTAACTATAGGAGCCGCTACTTCGGTTGTCGACAAGGCTGAATAGACGCGCGCCTGCAGCTGTCGGCAGGCGCGATCGTAGCGTCTTGATGTGATTGGTAGACTGGGCGCTCTTTTATTGCATCACCGCGAACGACTCATAAGGGGCCAGTTTGTAGGTAGTGCTTAACTGTTTAACCGGATCCATGTTGTAGCTAAGGCAGGTTAATGCCTTATCGTGCCAGTGTGCGGGGAGGGTGATGGTTTGTTTTTGCTCGCTAAAGTTACTGACCACGAGAATACGGTGGGTATCGTCGAAGCGCTCGTAGGCGATCACGTTAGGGTGTGATTCTTCCACAGGCGCAAACTGGCTATGTGCAATCACTGGGTATTGCTTGCGGAGCTTGATCAATTGACGGTAGTGATAAAGCACGGAGCCGCTATTTTCTGTCGCCCGTGCCACATTGATGGTGGTGAAGTTAGGATTAACCGGTAACCATGGCGTCCCTTGGGTAAAGCCTGCCTGCGGCGCGTTCTCCCATTGCATCGGGGTGCGGGCGTTATCGCGACTGTTTTGGTATACCGCCTCCATCATGGTGTCGGGATCGACACCTTCCGCGACGCGTAAATCGTAAAAATTGCGGGTTTCGATGTCTTGATAATCGTCGATAGACGGAAAGGCGACATTGGTCATCGCAATCTCTTCCCCTTGATAGATATACGGTGTGCCCTTCATCAAGTGCAAAGTGGTGGCGAGCATTTTTGCCGAGCGGGTCCGATATTGGCCGTCGTGACCAAACTTGGACACCGCGCGAGGCAAATCATGGTTGTTCCAAAATAGTGAGTTCCAACCGCTATCGGCCAGCGCTTGTTGCCATTTGAACAGTACCTGTTTAAGGACGACGACATCCAGCGGCACGGGCTGCCATTTATCGCCGTCTTTCCAGGTAGCGGTAATGTGTTCAAATTGGAACACCATGGAGAGTTCATTGCGTTCCGGTGCGCTGTAAAGCTTGGCAATCTCGGGCGTTGCGCCCCATGTTTCGCCGACGGTAAGCAAGTCTTTGCCGCCAAATGTGGCTCGATTCATGGCCTGTAGCAGTGGGTGAAGGCGCGGGCCATTGCCAGTGATGCCTTTATCGATTTCTTTGCCAATTAAATCAATCACATCAAGGCGGAATCCGCCAATGCCTTTGTCAATCCACCAGTTCATCATTTTATGCACGGCGTCATGGACGGCGGGATTTTCCCAGTTCAGATCGGGCTGACGTTTGGAGAACAAGTGAAAGTAATACTGCTCGGTGTTTGGCTCCCATTGCCATGCGCTGCCACCAAAAATTGAGCCTTGATCATCGGGGGCACTGCCATCGGGTTTGGCATCGCGCCAAATGTAAAAGTCGCGATAAGGACTGTTTTTGTCCTTGAGCGCTGCTTGGAACCAAGGGTGTTCGTCGGAGGTGTGGTTGACCACCAAATCCATCACGATTTTGATGCCAAGCGCGCCGGCTTTATCAATCAAGCGCGTCATGTCTTCCATGGTGCCAAATTCAGGCGCGATCGCGCAGTAATCGGAAATGTCGTAGCCATTGTCATCCATCGGCGATTGGTACACCGGCGATAGCCATAACACATTGACGCCGAGCCAATGTAAGTAATCGAGTTTCTCGATAATTCCGTTAAGATCACCAATGCCATCACCATTGGTGTCGTAAAAACTGCGTGGGTAGATTTGATAAACAACGGCATCATGCCACCAAGCGTTCTGCATACCGATTACCTCTTATCGACAATGAAAATCCTCAAAGCCTCAGCTTGAGATGTGGCAAATAGCCTAGCGCGCGAGCAGTGCCAAGAAAAATAGGCGTGACGCTTATTGATATAACCTATTGGCTATAGGTCAGGTGACAATAGATTAAAAATCGGCGGTATCATTGAATCGTGTATCCCTATTAGGCTATAAAGTAAGCCGCTAAATTGTGAGTGAGTGCGGTATGGATGTAGAAAAAGTTGCTGGCTACTTTATTGCAGTGGTTGAGGCGGGTGGTATTAAAGCGGCTGCGTTGCAGTTAGGGATCAGCCAACCTTCATTGACGGCACAGATCCAAAAGCTGGAGCAACGTCTCGCATGTCAGTTATTGGTCCGTCATCCTCGTGGCGTCAGTATGACAGCCGCAGGAGAGCTTTATTATCAGCATGCCACGGCACTGCACGCCGAGCGGCAAAGGCTTCATGCCCAGCTTCATGCTTTGCAAGCGCGTGAAGCGGGACAAATAAAGCTTGGCACTGGGGAGGCGTGGTGGCCCTTGTTTGTCAAACCGGCAGTGCTTGAGTATCAAGCGGATCGTCAGTGTGCCGTCCATATTGAATTCGGTAACCGTTTGGCATTAATGGCGTCGCTACTCAGTGGCGATGTGGATGTATTTATCGGTCATGAAATTGACGATTTGGTTGCGAGCCAGCAAGTGCGCTTTATGCCGTTGTTTCAGGATACGGAAAGCTATTATGTGGCTGATAACCATCCGCTACTCACAGACACATCCGCCAGCATCGACTCTCAGCGCCTGAGTGATTGGCCTTTGATGCGTGTCACGCCTGATCATGCCCGGCATGCGCATTTGCTGGCGAACCCCATCAGCCCAACGACGCACGTCAACCAAGTGGTGTTTGATGTTGATGCCCTCAGTCCCGGTATTGACTTATTACACGACACTCAGTCGGTGATGCCCTATACCAGTCGAGCACAGATGTATCTGGCGAGTCAGGGGGTAAAAGTGTTGGGTGTTCACCCGAGTAAGAGAGGTAACGTCGGTTTATATACCTTGCGCAATGAGCGGCATGAGAAAGTCGACGCGCTGATCCAGCAGCTGTGTGAGGCGGCCCATCAGATGGACACTTCGCCATGTCATACCAGTTAGGGTAAAGCTTATTGGTTAAGAAAGTGCTAGACTAAGTCGCCTTTGTCGCACACTGTCTGTGTCGTGCTGGCTGCGAATGTAGGGATTAGCTAGCCGATTCAGGGTGTTCCAGTGGTGACATCGATGAAATCAATAGGTAGCGCCAATTACCAATTTGGCCTTAGCGCTGCTAATTTGTGGCGCAAATCACATGCAGTACCTTTATTATCAAAGGAAAGATGATGGTAATTCCAGAAAACAGCAGTATTGTTATTTTTGGTGCATCTGGCGATCTGACCTTCCGTAAGCTGATCCCAGCCCTGTACCACTTATATGCGAACAAACAGCTGCCTGCGTCTTTCGCGATTCTAGGCGCAAGCCGCACCTTCTACAGTGACGAGTCATTTCGCGATAAACTACGTCACTCCATGCAAGAGCTTGAAGAGACCGATCCTGCCACGCTCGACGCCTTTATGGCGCATGTTCACTATCAATCATTTAATATCTCTGACACCAACGAATATGGTGCGTTGACAAGCCGCTTGGATGCGCTTTCTGACCAATATGGCTTTACTCAGCGCAATACGCTTTTCTACCTCGCGACTCCACCGAAGCTGTATAACTTTATTCCTGCCTGCCTGGCAGCGCATGGCCTCAATGATGAGAGCAACGGCTGGAAACGTTTGGTGGTTGAAAAGCCGTTTGGCTATGATCTTGCCTCCGCGCGTCAGTTAGACAAAGACATTCATGCTTATTTTGCCGAGCATCAGATCTATCGCATTGATCATTACTTAGGTAAAGAAACGGTGCAAAACCTACTGGTTTTCCGTTTTTCTAATGCGATGTTTGAACCGCTTTGGAACCGTAACTTCATTGACTATGTAGAAATTACGGGGGCTGAAAACCTTGGGGTAGAAGGCCGCGGTGGTTACTACGATCAGTCTGGTGCGGTGCGCGACATGTTCCAAAATCACTTGTTGCAAGTGTTATCGCTCGTGGCGATGGAGCCTCCGGCGCAAATCAATGCTGACGCCATGCGTGATGAAGTATTCAAAGCGTTGCAGTCACTCGAGCCGCTCTCTGAAGACGACTTACACAATAACCTAGTGCTAGGTCAGTACACCGAATCTCACGTGGGTGGTAAGCCACTGCCTAGTTATCGTGATGAGCCAGGTGTGGCGGAAGACTCGCGTACTGAGACCTATGTTGGCCTGAAGATGTTTATCAACAACTGGCGTTGGAATGGGGTGCCGTTTTATGTGCGCACCGGTAAACGCTTGCCAACACGCGTGACCGAAGTGGTGATCCACTTTAAACAAACTCCGCATCCTGTATTTGGTAAAAATGCCCCTGAGAACCGTTTGGTGATCCGCATTCAGCCCGACGAAGGCATCCAAATGAGCTTTGGTCTTAAAGAGCCAGGTGCCGGCTTTAACGCGAAAGCGGTCAATATGGATTTCCATTATACGTCGCTGGAAGAAACCCAGATGCTGACCGCCTATGAACGTTTGTTGCTAGATGCCCTCAAAGGCGATGCGACCTTGTTTGCTCGCAGTGATGCGGTCGAAGCTTGCTGGCAGTTTGTTGAGCCTATTCTGCAGTACAAAGAAAATGACAAAGCCTTGTTTGGCTATGCCTGCGGAACATGGGGACCGAAAGAAGCGGATCAGTTGCTGGAGCGTGATGGCCATGCTTGGCGCTTTCCCTGCAAAAACCTGACTGACACGGAATACTGCGAATTATGATAAATGCCCGAATTTTTGATGATGCCGACGCGGTGGTCAATCACTTAGCCGACGCGATGCAAGCGCTCAGCGCGCAAGATCGTGCCGTGCACATTTCGCTTTCTGGCGGCAGCACGCCCAAAATGCTGTTTAAGCGTTTAGCCAGTGATGACTACGCCAATGCGATTCAGTGGCAAAACCTGCATTTTTGGTGGGGCGATGAGCGCTGTGTGGCACCGGATGATGCCGAGAGTAACTTCGGCGAAGCCAATAAGCTGCTATTTAGCCACATTCGCATCCCGGAAGAGAACATTCACCGCATCCGTGGTGAAGACGATCCGGACGTGGAAGCGGCCCGCTTTAGTGCCGAAATGCAAGCCTTGATCCCAAGCGAAAACGGCACGCCTGTGTTTGATTGGATTTTGCTGGGCGTCGGTGGCGATGGCCATACGGCCTCGCTGTTCCCGCACGATCCTCAGTATGACAATACCGCGCTCGCGCTGGTGGCTTCGCATCCTGAATCGGGGCAAAAGCGTGTATCAAAAACCGCCCGTGTTTTGCGTGCGGCGAAGAAAATCAGTTATCTGGTGTTGGGTGAAGGTAAGCAAGCGATCGTGCATGAGATCGCCACACACGAGCCTACCCAACTGCCATATCCTGCCGCCAATATCCGTAGTGCCAAAGGCACCACGGAATGGGTACTCGATGCCGCGGCAGCAAAAAAATTACCAGAACAGAATTAATGGAGAGCACGATGAAAGGTGATATCGGCGTAATTGGTTTGGCGGTCATGGGCCAAAACCTGATCCTCAACATGAACGACAACGGCTTTAAAGTGGTGGCGCATAACCGTACCGCGGCCAAAGTCGATGAATTTCTGGAAGGCCCAGCGAAGGGCACCAACATTGTTGGCGCTTACTCGTTAGAAGAGCTGGTTGAGAAGCTCGAAAAACCACGCAAAGTGATGCTGATGGTTCGTGCAGGCACCGTTGTAGATACCTTTATCGACAAACTGACGCCACTGCTTGATGAAGGCGACATCATTATTGATGGCGGTAATACCAACTACCCAGATACCAACCGTCGCGTGGCAGCACTGCGTGAAAAAGGCATTCACTTTATCGGTGCCGGTGTCTCCGGCGGTGAAGAAGGAGCCCGTTTTGGACCATCTATCATGCCGGGTGGCTCTGAAGAAGCATGGCCAGCGGTTAAACCTATCTTCCAAGGTATCGCCGCGAAAACCGACGCCGGTGAACCATGCTGTGATTGGGTTGGACGTGATGGCGCCGGCCACTTTGTGAAAATGGTGCACAACGGTATCGAGTATGGCGACATGCAGCTGATCACCGAAGCGTACCAGTTCATGAAAGACGGCCTTGGCATGAGCCATGACGAGATGCAGCAGGTGTTTACCGACTGGAATAAAACCGAGCTGGATAGCTATTTAATTGAAATCACCGCAGACATTTTGGGCTATAAAGACCAAGACGGTGAGCCATTGGTTGAGAAAATTCTCGACACTGCAGGCCAAAAAGGCACCGGTAAATGGACCGGCATCAACGCGCTGGATCTTGGCATTCCGCTCACTCTGATTTCTGAGTCCGTGTTCTCTCGTTGCCTGTCGGCACTTAAAGATCAGCGTGTCGCAGCAGAGAAGCTGTTTGAAAAACACATCCAGCCGGTTGAAGGCGATAAAGCCGAGTGGGTTGATGCGCTGCGTCAAGCGCTGCTGGCGTCAAAAATTATCTCTTACGCGCAAGGTTTTATGCTGATGCGTGAAGCGTCTAACGAGAATGGCTGGGATCTTAACTACGGTAACGTCGCACTGATGTGGCGCGGTGGCTGTATTATCCGTTCGGCCTTCTTGGGTAACATCCGTGATGCGTTTGATAAGGATCCTAACTTGGCCTTCTTGGGCTCAGATGCGTACTTTAAAGGGATCTTGGATAACTGCTTGGCAGCATGGCGTAAAGTGGCGGCGAAATCGATGGAAACCGGTATCCCCATGCCATGTACCACCTCAGCGCTGACTTTCTTGGATGGTTACACCACGGCACGCTTGCCCGCGAACTTGCTGCAAGCACAGCGTGACTACTTCGGCGCGCACACCTATGAGCGTCTTGATCAGCCGCGCGGTGAGTTCTTCCACACCAACTGGACAGGCACCGGCGGTAACACCGCCTCGACCACATACGACGTGTAACCTACGGCTTGTAACGTGACAGACTAAGTCACTGTCCATAGCAATAAATAGAAAAGGGATGCTCTGGCATCCCTTTTTGTTGGCATAAGCAAAAAACTCACTTAGCATAGGCAAAAAAGGAGACCCTATGCCGCGTCCTAAAATGCCCCGCCGTATCTGCGGGAAACCCCATACCAACTGTTTTAAACCCAACGCCATTCCACTCAGTGAGCTAGAGACAGTGACCATTGGTTTGGATGAGTTCGAAGCCATGCGTCTTGTTGATCATCAGGGTATGCAGCAACTGCAAGCGGCGGAAGTCATGGGCGTATCTCGTCAAACGTTAGCCAACCTAGTCAAACGCGCCCGCGCCAAAACCACCGCCTGCCTCGTAGAAGGCAAAGCCTTGGTGTTTGAGTCAGAAGAGTAGTTCGACATGAGCTGTCGTTACTTCGGCTCTATTGAGCCCAATCTTCAAGTTTTAGCCCTTCAACACGCTCAAACTCCCTCGTATTGTTTGTGACTAGTACACAACCAGTCGCAATGGCGTGACCGGCAATCGCTGTGTCGTTTCCACCAATAGGAGTACCTTTATTCATTAGGTTTCGCTTAACTGCAGTTGTCGCGTCAACAGCGGCTTTATCCCAAGGTAAAATCTCATCGATTCGCTGAAGAAAAGCATCAACAAGCATCGCATGTTTTGGTGATGCCTTTTTTCCTAACAACCCATATTGCATCTCTTGATAGGTAACGGCTGAGATAACAATGCGATGTTGATTGCCGACAACAGTGTGAAGCTTTTTCAACACCGCTTTGGGCTGTTCTCTCATAATGAATGAACAAATACATGTATCAAGCATGTAGTTGATTTTATTAGTCAAAGCTGAACCGTCCTTCGTCTTTGATCAGTTCCTCGCGATGGGTCATGAAGTCACTATCAGCCTTTTCTATCTCGCTAAATGATAGCCAACTTGGTCGAGCTGGGCGTAAGGTGATGACATCTCCCTCTTTATGAATTTCAAGCTCATTAACGCCGTCAAACTCAAAATCCTTTGGCAAGCGTACCGCTTGGTTCTTGCCATTTTTAAAAATGGATATTGTTCTCATAGGGCCCTCGGCAGGTGTGTGCTTAATCTCTTTTCAGTATACTTTTTGTGCGGCATATGTCAAGCATATGCAATACTCTTTGCCTCTTTTAGTCTCATTTGTTGCATATGCAATAAATGAGGTGTATTTTAGCATATGCTATTTATATAAAGAGAAAACGGAAGATGACAATTGCCATTGCGATGAATCAAGACTGCCCTGCGGGACACTTTATGAAGGCCGAGCACTTTGCGCTGTTTGACGACGATGGCCAAGCACTCGTTCAGTTCGCCAACCCACGTGTAACAGAAGGTTGCGGTGCCAAAAACGCCTTGATAGCGATGCTGAAAGCTAACCAAGTAACACGTGTGGTGACTCGTCATATTGGCGAGCATGCGTTAGCGGGATTACTTGATGCTGGCTTACATGTTTATCAGTTAACTAATGGTCGCCTAAATCCCACCCAGTGGTTGTCGCCTGCGTACTGGCAACCGCTTACGGATGCCAGTCAAGGACGGCCGGCGTTGCAGCGAATGAAGCAGCAAAAACCACAAAAACAGAACGCCGCTTGTCACTCAGAGCGCGGGAAAGGTTGTGGCGCGCAAGGCCGTAGTTTAGGTCATCAACATCGAGGGTGTGGTAAGGGGCAAGGTAAAGGCGGTCGCGCTAGTGGAAAGGGTTGCGGTTGCCATGAGTGAATTACGTGTGATGCCGCCACGCTCGCATCATCAGTGTGTGGCTTGCAGTGACAACGGGCTGTTTAATCTTAGATTTTACCAAGACGATGAAACTGCAGTGAGCGCAAAAGTATGGTTAGAAAGCACTTGGCAGGGGTATCAAGATCAGCTGCACGGTGGGGTGATTGCCACGCTTTTAGATGCGGCGTTGACCCATTGTACCTTTTTGTTTGCCCCGCAAAGTGTGACAGCGTCACTTAATATTCGCTACCACCATCCGGTGCCTGTTGCGGTTGAGGCTGAGGTACGTGCCTGGTGTGTGAAAACGAAACACGGCATGAGTCGGTTGGAGGCAACGCTGACCGTTGCTGGCACTGTGTGTGCCAGTGCAACGGCAAGCTTTATGCAAACACGCGCGTCGTAAGCGTCAAAAACTAGCTAACGGCGCGGCGTAGGCGATCATGCACCGCAAGCCACACTTCACCATGAGGAGGCTGGGCGAGCCAGATCTCATCGACGCCGAGTTGGTCGGCTTGGGCAAGTTGGTGATATAACGCTTGCCCGTAGCGTGCAGCGTCATCCGGCATGGCAATACAGACCAGATCATCCCGTGCTGGGGCATCGCCAAAGTGAAGCAAGGCCGCTCGTTTTTCAGGATGGGGCGCAGGGAGATCAGACAAGTCTGCCGCCACCATCTGTAACCGGGTGTTGGGTTGGTAATGGCTTCCCACATTGCCGGGCACCACGGTGTCGTGCTGCTCAGGGGCTTCGACTGTTTCACCCAGCACGGCGCTCAGCTCGCTGGCGGTGATTGGACCGGCGCGAAGTACGCGGAATGGACGCTTAGTAAGATCGACAATGGTCGACTCCAGCCCATGTTGGCAAGGGCCGCCATCAATCACCGCAGCGATCTTTCCGCCTAAACCATGCATCACTTGCTCCGCCGTGGTGGGGCTGAGCTTTTTATACGGGTTCGCAGACGGGGCGGCAACAGCAAGCTGATGGGTGGCGAGCAAGTCTAACAACACAGGTTGCGCGGGCACGCGAAGTCCAATGGTATCCAATCCACCCGTGACCACTGGTGAAATATGCTCGGCACGTGGCAACAGCAGTGTCATCGGCCCTGGCCAGAAGGCATTCGCCAGCTTATATGCTTCATCCGGAATTTGCGTTGCCCACTCGGTAATCGATGCGACGTCACCGAGATGCACAATCAAAGGGTGGTTCGCGGGTCGACCCTTGGCGGTAAAAATACCCGCGACGGCGTCTGGATTGCTGGCATCCGCTGCCAAACCGTACACGGTTTCTGTGGGCACCGCGACTTGTTCGCCGGCTTTCAGCAGCTCGGCGGCTTGTGTTAGATCCGTTGAACACTGCGCTGAGAGAAGTTGCGTTTTCAACGACATGCTCCGTTTTATTTTGCTACGTTCAGGTGATACCACTGACCCGAGCGATCGCGTTGCCATACTGCACCCTGCGCATCAATTTGCATCAAGTACAGCCAGCCGTGATTCGCCAGCGCGGCTATATCGTCATGGCGTGCAAGTATACTATCAATTGCCTCCCGAGGGGCAGCGATAAATACGCTTAATCGCACTGGCTGGTGGCGATATCGACGACCATCGTGCACGGATTGATGCGATAAGCCAATTCGTAAGTCGCCACCATTCCCTTCAAACACCCCAATGTGCCCACCCACGATGTTGTGGAGCAGCTTGTTTCCGCTGCCGAATTTTTCCGGTGCGGTGACAGAAGCAAAGTACTGCAGATTGATCCAATTGGTCACCACCATGGGCGCGGTGAGTATGGTTTCAAGCTGGCTAAAGTCACGGTCTTTGTGCATGTCGTAGTCGTGTAAAAAGCTGCGACCTTGCAAATTAACCTGTCGAGACAGGGTGCGCGGGCCCACGATTAACGCCGCGTTGTCACACAGTCCCCACTCAGGACGCATTTGTGCCCAGTCTTTGGCCCGTGTAGCAAAGAATCGTTTGAGCTTAGATGGCTGGGTTGGTGTTTGATCAAACTGGTTGGCGCGGGTTGCACGTGCTTGCTCGCTTGCGTCGGCTAGCCAAGTTTGCCACTCGGTATGCTCGGGGGCGTGAAAGACATCCAGTGCGTCGGTGGTGGTGTTGTGCATGGCGGCATAAAAACGGGTACTGACGGGAATCGTCACGCCTTGCTGTGCCATGGCATCACGTACGTCGGCATCGTTAAGAAGCTGTGCAAGTACGCGGACATTTACCTCGCCGGTTTGTCCGCCGCAGGCACCACAGTCAAGCCCTGCTGCATGAGGGTTGTTACAGGTTTCACTGCCATGACCCACCAACAAGACGGCATCGGCCAGTTGATCAGCAATGCCCATTGCCCGCAAGATACCAGCGCCTAGCTCCGCCTTTTCTTTTGCGCTTAACGGTGTATTGTCACGGGTGAGCGCCCAATCACTGTCAGTATGGCTGAGTCGATTTAACGGGTTCTCGGTGCCAGAAATGCGCAATGCGCGTTTTAGCAAGCTCACTAGCTTTAACATGCCACCGGCTTCGACCATGCCTAAATTGGCAGCGGGCGCATCAAGGCTGCGCTGCCAGCCGAGCTTGGTCATTCGCAACCAGCGTTCGGGGGTAGCATGAGTTTGTGAGGCGGTGACCGCTGGCGCCAGTAAGCCGGGCAGTTGTGGGCGATGAATATGGCTATCAGTGGGCTGATAGGCAATCGGCAAGCCAAAAAAGCCAGCAAAGCCAAGGGTTTGAATCCGTTCAGATTGCGCTTCTAACGCGCGACGCATCGGCTCAGAGCGCACATCGATACAAAATACAGCCTGAAGCGTGGGGGAGGTGTCGAGCGTGTCGACACTGGCCTGCGCAGATAGGGCGTGTGCCCAAGGGCGCTGCTGACTGATTTCCAGCGCTTGTTGCCAAATCCACAGGGGCGCGAGCTGTTGCTGTGCTTGGTGATACCAATGGCGCACATTCACCGCTTGATGGTGCATGGACTGACGAATGCTTGCCCACGCTGCGTCACGATGTTTAGCAAGCCAGCGTGCCAGCACTGTATCCCACGCGAGTAAAATCGCGAATAGGCCCATGCCATGATCTTGTTGTTCACTGTCACTGAGCTGTTGCTGCCAATCTAACCAAGCCTGCCAGCTTGCCCAACCCGATAAACCGTGCATAAGCGCGTGGCAATAGGCCAAGTTACCGTCTTGGTCGTGAAGAGTCGGTTGCCAAAAGTCGGCCACTTCAGCGATCAATGCTCCGATTTGGGTGGGTAGTGCGGCGAAATCGGCAAGTAAATCCACGCCAGTGAGGGTTTTAATGCCTTTATCTTGGCTCACCACATCCAACCAGCATTGATAAAGGTGCTCACCGCCTTGGCCTTGAGCATCAAAGCGCTGTGGGTATTGGTGATAGAGCGCGAGAAACTGGCTCACTTGCTGCTGGATTTCTTGCTGCCACGATAAGCCTTCTTGTGCTTCTCGAGTGCGGTCACACAACTCAGCCAGTGGTTTCCAACGCGGGAGGTCACTGCTATGACTACGCAGCGCACGCAGGCAATCACTTACCGTCAATGCGCTGCCAGAGGTTGAAATGGCCTCGGCAAGGTGTGCCTCACTAATGGGCGATTGCCAATGTGACAGATAGTACGCCGACGACATTAACGGACAATGGCCGCTTAACACTGCTTGTTCGGCAAAAACTTGCTCAATGGGGGTAAAGCGTTGCGGCCACCATGGGTTCACCGCAATCATTTGATCCAACGGCCAGCTTGGCGCAATCGCGGCGACCGCTTGCTGTGTGGCATCGCGAAAATCGCTCACATCGAGGGACTCAGGGTATGCAGATACATTGGGCGTTTTCGCAATCATTAACGCGTCTCCTTATGCGGTTGCCAGTGGGTCGTTTGTAGTTGGATTAAAGAAGCACTTGGCCACCATTTGAGTGTTAGGCGCGTCGCCCATTCATCAAGGTAAGCGCCGGCGTTCAGCCAAATAAATAGGCGATTCACCCACGCTTTGTGAGGCCAGTATTGGACCGCCAGTGACAGAGCAAACAGCGCGATAAACAGCACCAGCGCAAAGGCATCGGCAAATAAGTAGGTGGCATTACCGCCCGCGACAAACACAATCAAGCTATGTTTAATGGCGGCGTAGAGTCCGAGCAGGCCAAGCGCAAACACGCTACTGAGCAGCACGCGTGTCGGGCGGGCAGCGCCTGGGCGCGTAAAGGCTGGTAATAGCAGCATGGTCATCGCCATCCACAGCAACCAGCCGGCGGCCAAGCTATTTAAAATACCGACACTTAGATGCACGGCGACAATCAAACCGCCTGCGGTGGCCATCGCGGCAAGCCAATGGCAGCGACGCGGGATTGAGGCATCAGCCAGTTGGGTGGCAAGCCAATGATTCACGCCATTGCCGCTGTTGAGGAAAGAGAATGCCTTGTAGAAAGAGTGCGCCAGTAGGTGCAGCAGTGCCAACTCGTAAAGACCTAGGGCGATTTCGACTAACATCAGCCCCATTTGTGCGACGGTCGACCACGCCAGTTTTACCTTGATGCTCACGCGTGTCAGGCTCACCAGCCCAGCCACCAGTGTACTGACGCCCGCGATAACCAGCAGTGCCAAGCTGGCACTGGGGCTCGCCGCGAGCACTGGCGCGAACAGCATCAATAAGATCCCGCCAAGGTTCACAATGCCAGCATGCAACAAGGCAGAGACAGGTGTTGGCGCTTCCACCACTTGAATGAGCCAGCCGTGCAAGGGTAATTGAGCGCACTTGATAATCGCCACGCCCACCAACATAAAGGCGGCAATGCCTACAGTCAGCGTATGAGGTTGCTGGCTGACTTGAAACATCAATTGGTCAATCTGCGCGGTTTGGTAGTGGAAAAACAACAGTAAAAATGCGCCACCGAGTAGCAATTCGCTAAAGCGGGCGAGCAGCATTTTTTTGTGAGCCGCGAGTTGGGCGCGAGGCCGATGCGGATAGAAAAGAATTAAGCGACCCAATGAGAGGCTAACCGCCACCCAGGCGAGCCAAAACAGCAACAGGTGATTGCTGACTAAAACCAACAAGACTGCCGACAAGGTGAGCAGTAAAGAGGAAAGAAAACGGTGTTTGTCGGCTTCACCTGCAAACGCAGTGGCACTGTATCGCCAGATAACACCGCCAAGAAGAGCAACCAGTGCGAGCAGCACCAGTTTGAGCGGGGTGACGAGAAATAGGGATAACATGACTTACCTCACAGCAATAGTTATGAGATACATTGTGAAAACTTACTACAGTTAAGTAAAATACATAATAAATCATTTTTCATTCTGTTTTAGAGAACGATGAGCCGACTTAACTACCATCATTTGTATTATTTCTGGCAGGTGGCGCGTCACGGCAACCTGACCCAGACCGCCCGTCAGCTGCATATTTCGCAGTCGGCGCTGTCGTCGCAAATCAAGCAGCTTGAACAGGCGATGCAGGTGCAATTGTTTGAGCGCCAAGGTCGTACATTGACGTTGACCGAAAGTGGCTATCAAGCGATGAACTATGCCGAAGAGATATTCCGACAGGGGGAAGAGCTTGAGCAGTTGCTATCCAGCGGCGGGGCGCTGTCCAGTGCCACGATTCGCATTGGCACCTTATCCACCATGTCGCGAAATTTTATCGAGCAGTTCATTCAGCCTTTGGTCAATCAACGGGAGTGCCGTTATGTGTTGCAGTCGATGGATCAAACCGGCTTGCTCCATGCGCTGTCTGATCACCAGTTAGATTTGGCGCTAACCAATATTGCGGTGCGGGGCACCAATAAACAAATTTGGCAGTATCAGCAATTGGCTCGCCAGCCGGTAGCCGTGATTGGCTGGCCGGGTAAAGCCTTGTCGCCGACCTTAGACGCCAGCTACCAGCACCAAGCGTGGGTGTTACCTTATGGCGATAACCCGATTCGCTCGGGGTTTGATGCCATCTCTGCGCAGTATCAACTCAAGCCTTACATCATGGCAGAAGCCAATGATATGGCGATGCTACGCCTGTTAACCCGAGACAATGACGCGTTGGCGGTAATGCCCGAAGTGGTGGTTCGCGATGAGCTAGATAGTGGCATGCTCACCCGCTATGCTTTACTGCCGAGTGTGTATGAGCCGTTTTATGCGGTATCGATTAAACGTCAGTGGGTGCATCCGCAACTTAGCTCGTTGCTAGAAGCGTTTAGATCTTCGCCGCTCGCGCATGGCGACGACCTTCGCGACGGCAACGGTCAGAGCAATACCTAACTTCGTCCCAACAGCGCGCCCACTTTTTACGCCACGTAAACGGGCGTTCGCACGTCAAACATACCTTGCTGGGAAGATGTGGCTTTTTATGCGCCATCTTGGTTGCCTCCAGTAGACTGAGTGGCAGGTGAACGTGATTTTTGAGTGCGCTTGTCTGCGTGCTCAGGGCTATTTGTTCGCTCAGGGCTATTAGTTGGCTCAGGGCTGCTTGGACGCACATGGGTGGCGAGGATCCGTGCTTTCTCGATACGAACGGCGTCTTGTTGACGAAACGACCATAAAATATCTCGCGCACGTTTGCCGGTTTGTTCGATATCGACAATGGGTTTCGGGTAGTCTTCGCCAAGCACCACACCGTACATCATCGCTTCCATGTCGGTCATTTGCCATGGGGTGTGGATCAAACTGTCGGGCAAGGGAGAAAGCTCGGGTAACCATTCACGAATAAATGCTCCCTCGGGATCTTGCTCCTGCGATTGTTTCACCGGGTTATAAATACGCAAGGTATTGGCGCCTGTCACGCCCGCTTGCATTTGAAATTGGGGGTAATGAATACCGGGCTCAAAATCGAGAAATAACTGCGCGAGGTGATGCACACCGCGGCGCCAATCAATCAACAAATGGTGGGTTAAAAAGCTGACCAGCATCGCCCGCATACGAAAGTTGATATAGCCAGTGGCGTGTAAGCAACGCATACAAGCATCGACGAGCGGATAACCGGTATGACCTTGTTGCCATGCGCGCAGGTGCGCATCGCTCTGCGGACCGTTTGCGTACTCAAAATGTAAGTAGCCTCGATTGACGGGCCGATGCTCCATGTGGTGCTCGCTTTCAAATTTCTGCATAAAATGACAGTGCCAATGCAAACGCGACACCATGGCTACCAGCGCACGCCGCCAACCCTTTTTTTGCCAATGAAGGAGGGTGATTTGATACATCTCGCGCAAGCTGATATTACCCCATGCAAGATAGGGCGACAGTCGCGTACAGCTTTTGCGGCTGGCGAGTGGTTTAGAGATGTGGCGCTGATAGGTTTGCCCGCGCTCGCGGAAAAAAGATTGCAAGGTTTTATACGCCCAACTCGGCCCGCCGGGTTGAAAGCGTGGCGCGGGCGAATCCCAGTTATGGTGACCGAGCGAAGGTAGCGTGAGTGATGCGTTTAGCCAGCGCGCTTGTTGCCAATCCGGTTCGGCAAGGGGAGCGCGCATCACCTTTTGCCATTCAGCGTCCCAATCAACCCGATTTTTAGCGCCGCGGATCACGGCTCCAGTGGGGGATTCATGCCACGGGATCTGATGGGTCTCCAGCCATTTCGCCACCGCTTTATCACGAGAAAACGTCGCGTCGACGCCAATTTCTTGATGGCTGTACACCGCACCAATGGTCTGTTGTCGGTGGATAGCGTCGAATACTGAGAGCGCCTCTCCTTGGCAAATGGTGACGTGACCGCCCAGTGGTGCGAGCTGTTGATTAAGATCGTACAGCGATTGCCAGACAAATCGCCAATGGCGCTCACTATGGTGCGGATCGTTAAGCAGCAGTGGCTCAAACAGGTACAGGATCACCAAGGGGCGCCCCGCTGCAATGGCGGCTTGTAATGGGGCATGATCCCGCAGGCGTAAATCGCGTTTTAGCCACACAAGGCTGATGGGCGCGGACATAGGGCTCTCGACAGTTGTTACAACAATTTATATTTACCCATGGGCGATACGAGGCTGAATGACGCTTGGATCCCTGATGGTGGCTTGGTTGAGGTCTAATTTCTCTCATTAACAAGCGCTAAGCACACAAAGCGAAATCAAAATGGTTTGCATTTGCCTTTTAAGCATCGGAAAATTACCGCTCTTAGAGATAACGGGCAAGTGCTACGCGCTTGTGTTTGCAATAGTAGGATCGAGATATGTTAGAGGCAAAGGACGTTGCGTTTGCCGTCAACGGAAAAGTGTTACTCGATAAGGTGAGCTTGTCGTTTACGCCCGGAAAAATCTGTGCGTTGGTCGGGCATAATGGCTCGGGTAAGTCGACGTTGATAAAGCTGTTAGCGCAGCAACAAGCAACCAGCAGCGGGCAGATCGCATTAGACCAAAAGCCCTTATCAAAATGGTCGGAAAAAGCCTTTGCGCGCGAGGTGGCGTATTTGCCACAGCATTTACCGGCAACCGATAACTTAACTGGGTATGAGTTGGTCAGTTTTGGTCGCTATCCTTGGCATGGCTTGCTGGGGCGGTTGACCAAAGCCGATCACCAAGCGATTAACGAGGCAATGGCGCTCACTGGCACCCAAGATTATGCCGATCGCTTGGTCGATACCTTATCGGGGGGCGAGCGCCAACGGTTGTGGATTGCGATGCTGCTGGCACAGCAAACGCGTTACTTACTGCTCGATGAGCCGCTATCTGCACTGGATGTCGCCCACCAAGTCGAAGTGATGACCTTGGTGCGCAAACTCAGTCGAGAGTTGGATAAGTCCATCATTATCGTGGTGCACGACATTAATATGGCGGCACGTTTTTGTGATGAAATTGTCGCGCTGCACAGCGGACAAGTCCTGACTCAAGGCGCGGTCAGCGATGTGTTTCAAGAGTCGGCCCTCAAATCGATTTATGGCATTGAAATGCCGATTGCCGATCATACCGCCGGCTATGCGGTTGCTATGCCGGGGGAGTTATCGCCGGTATGATCAAGTCCTCTTTTCTGACGCTTGTGGTCTGGCTGACTGCGGCCATGATGTCAGCGAGCGTCAGCGCGTCACCTCGTATTCTCTCGCTGGATTGGACCCAAACTGAAACCTTGTTGGCGCTAGGCATTACTCCAGTCGCGGTCGCGCAAAAGGCAGATTACAATTCGTGGGTGAAAGCCCCGCCCATTCCAGAAAACACCGTCGATATTGGGCTTCGCACCCAGCCGAACATGGAGCGTTTGGCCGAGCTTCACCCCGATAAAATTCTAATTTCACCCATTTTTAAGGCGATGAAGCCCAAGCTAAGCACCATTGCGCCGGTGAGCTCGATTCCTCTGTATGAAAGTGGCTTAAGCTGGACGTCGCTCAAAACTGTGACGCGGCAAATTGCGCGCGAGGCTAACCGTCCGGAGGCCGGTGAAACCTTGATTGCCAACGCGAAACAGCAATTAGCGAGCTTGCGCGATACCATTCCCGGCGAACAGCCACCGCTTCTGATGATTCAATTTCTTGACGCCAACCATGTGCGGGTGTTTGGGACGAACAGCTTGTATCACGCAGCCATCAGTGAATTGGGGCTCAACAACGCGTGGCAAAACACCACTAACAGTTGGGGGTTTAGCATGGTCTCCACCCGCGAGCTGCTTGACCTTGATGCGCAGCTGGTGATTGTGCGCCCGCTCCCTGCGGGCGTCGAGCAAACTCTTCAGACCAATATGTTTTGGCAATATTTGGTTAAACGCACGGGGCATACGCCATTGATGATTGATCCGGTATGGAGCTTTGGCGCGATTCCGTCGGCGTTACGTTTTGCCCGCCTTGTGACCGCAGCATTGATCGAGCAAGGAGGGCAGGCATGAAACTGAACCTGTTATGGGTGCCTTTGGCGTTACTGGCGGCATTGTTGAGCCTCGCCTCCACTCAGTTGGGGCAGTGGAATGTGAATGCATCCATGCTCTGGCAGTCGCTGTGGTCGCTGGATGACAGCGCGTCGATTGGGGTGGTGATGCATTTAACCTGGTGGCCACGCTTGGTCACCGCATTGTTGGCAGGGGCGTGTTTGGGGCTGGCCGGTACCTTGATGCAACAAGTGTTGCGCAACCCCTTGGCCTCGCCCTCGACGCTGGGGGTGGCGAATGGTGCCAGCTTGGCGCTGATGCTAGCTACGCTTTATGCCCCTTGGCTACTGACTTGGTCGAGCGCGATGGTGGCGATGTCTGGCGGAGTGCTGACCATGCTGGTGGTGTTTGCGCTGGCATGGCGACGCGGTCTATCGCCCACCGTGGTGGTGATCGCGGGTTTGATTTTAAACCTCTACTGCGGCGCGCTCAGCACTGTGCTGCTGTTGATGAATCAAGAAGCGCTACACGGCATGATGGTGTGGGGCGCGGGCTCGATGGTGCAAACCGACTGGCACAGTGTGCAAGCCTTATTGCCACGTGTTGGATTGGCGGTCGTGTTGATCCTTGCTCTATTAAAACCGCTCAACGTCCTGAGCCTTTCAGATGAAGGAGCAAAAAGCTTAGGCGTATCACTGGCTAAAATCCGTGTGATTGCACTGGGACTATCGGTACTTCTGACCGCATGGGTAGTTAGCTTAATTGGCGTGATTGGCTTTGTCGGTCTAGCCGCGCCCGCGATTGCGCGCTTATGTGGCGCTCGCAAGCTCATCACCCGATTGAGCCTAGCGATGATTTTAGGCGCCTTGATGTTGGCAGCCACCGATTTGGCTGTCCAACTGTTACCGGGCCGCCGGGCAATGATGGTGCCCACGGGCGCCGCCACGGCAGCGTTGGGTGCGCCGCTATTATTGTGGCTGTTGCCACGTGTATCGCTGGGCAATCGTCAACGCCAACAGATGCAATCGGGATCGCCCGCACCGCGTCAGGATTGGCCACTAGGCCGAACGTTGATGTTACTGGTGTTGGGTGTGGTGATTTTTGCCACTGTATCGCGTCAAAGTGAGGGCTGGCAGTGGCTGGCGCTCAGCGGCGATTGGTCTTTGTTGGAATGGCGCTTGCCAAGGTTGCTGGCCGCGGCATTGGCGGGTGGTGTGATTGCTGTTGCGGGTGCCGTGCTTCAGCGTTTGAGTGCCAACCCGATGGCGAGCCCTGAAGTGATGGGGATCAGTGCTGGTACGGCGCTGGGACTGATTGTCACCATTTTTGCTGGCATGGGCACATCTATGCTGAGCTTATATGTCGGCGGTTTAATCGGTGCTGGTGCGACCTTGGCGTTGATTGTGCTGCTTAATCGCAAAACCGGCTTCCAGCCAGAAAAGGTGTTGCTCACAGGGGGGGCCATAGCCGCTCTGATGCAAGCGGTACAAAGCTTTTTGATGGCGGGTGGCGACCCTCGCGCGTATCAAGTGCTCGCGTGGATTTCAGGCTCAACCTACTATGTGACTGACAGTACGGTGACCACACTGGCCTTGGTTGCCGCGCTACTGGTGGCGCTGGGATTAATGTGCCAGCGGTGGCTCGATATTTTGCCGCTCGGTGGCGAAACTGCTCAATCACTGGGGGTTAAGGTAGGGCGTGCCCGCATGCTGTTGCTGGCCCTCGTCGCGGTCATGACCGTCAGTGCTACTTTGGTGGTGGGGCCGCTCAGTTTTGTCGGCTTGATGGCGCCACATATTGCGCGTAGCTGGGGAGCGAAAAATGCTCGGGCGCATATGATCACCGCCGGATTGATTGGCATGGGATTGATGCTGTTTGCTGATTGGCTCGGACGACAATGGTTATATCCGCAAGAAATGCCAGCTGGGATCATTGCTTCCTTGATTGGCGGGCTCTACCTAATGGTTGTGCTACGTAAGCTATAGTTTTAACACACGGTGATCGACAGGATCGCCTCATCCCTAACTAAAGAGATGCAGTTTGCATCTCTTTTTGTTTGAGGAGCCAAGAGAATGAACAGTGATTCCATGCAGCGTGTGGCGGTTGTCGGCGCAGGTGGCGCGATTGGTGAAGCCTTTTGCCGCGCGTTGCTCGACAAGCCATCCATTCAGCAAGTCTTCGCCCTAGGGCGTCACCCCGAGCCACTTGCCGAAATAAGTGAAAAGGTGGTGCCTGTGGCGGTAAACATTTGCGATGAAGCATCAATCCAAGCAGCGGCCGAGCACATCGACGACAACAGCTTAGATGCGGTGATCATTGCCTCGGGAGTGTTGCATGATGATGCGCTCAGCCCAGAAAAGCGGCTCGCGGCGTGCAGCAGTGAGGCCATGCATCAGCTCTTTGACGTCAACGCCGTCGCGCCGCTGCTATTGAGCAAGCACCTCGCGCCCAAATTGAAACGCAACGCCGAGGCGAAGCTTGCCATTTTGTCGGCGCGCGTGGGCAGTATCAGTGATAACCGTGCGGGCGGTTGGTACGCCTATCGTGCAAGTAAAGCGGCGGTGAACATGCTGATCAAATGCATGAGCATTGAGCTTGGCCGTCAAGACAAGTCATTAACCGTGGTCGGTCTGCATCCGGGGACGGTCGATAGCCATTTATCCGCGCCATTCCAAGCCAATGTTAAGCCCGGTAAGTTATTCAGCCCAGCCCAATCGGCTGGCTATTTGTTGTCGGTGTTGGATGGCCTCGACAGTCGTCATACGGGTCGATTGTTTGCGTGGGACGGGGAAGAAATTGCCCCGTAGGTTGGGGGCATTGTTGGGTTATTTCCAATGCAATGGCTGCTCTAGAGTCGACAAAGGCTTTTCCGTGCCAAGCCCTATCATTTCATCATATGCCGTGTCAGTGACTAGCACGTACTGCGCGGCGTCAACCCATTCAAAATCATCTTTCACCGCCAGCAAGCTGCGAGATAAATAGGGTTTATCGCCTTGATAAATAAGCTTTTGCTCTACCGTATCGCCGTGACGCAAAAACGCAATGGCTTGATATAGCATGCCATCAATGCCACGGATCTGAATCTTGTCAATGTTGTCGTAATTTATCAGTTCGCTCAGTTGTAAATTCATCACTCGTCCTTGCAGTCAGGTCTTTTCAAGATACTACGAGCCATGCAAGCGCGCGGATCCCTCAAAGGTGAAGCATTGCCCGTAGTGACAGCCTTTCGGATATGCAATGTAAAATAAATGTTACGCAAAGGTAAAATTAAAACCGCGGTGAGGAGATGATTTTCTCTGCAAAGTCGACGTAACCTGTGAGTAACGGAGACATTGCGTAAGGCTAAGGGCCGCTGTTTACGCGCGATTTTTACGCCAGACAACGACACAAGGCGGTGAACGTGAAACAGAGTAAATACGAATCCAAACCAGTTGATGAGCTGGGTCGTGTAGCCTGGTCGGCACAAGAAAACGATGTATGGCGCCAGCTAGTTACACGGCAGCTTGCATGTATCAAAGATAAAGCGTGTCAGGAGTATCTCGACGGGTTGAGGATGCTGGATTTGCCGCATGACACGGTACCACAGATCCCAGATGTGAATGCCGTGTTAATGCGAGAAACGGGCTGGCAAGTGGCCCCTGTGCCTGCATTGATTGATTTCGACCATTTTTTCGCCTTGCTGGCGGATAAGAAATTCCCTGCGGCGACCTTTTTGCGCACCAAAGACGATTTCGATTACTTGCAAGAGCCGGATTACTTTCACGAGATTTTTGGTCACTGTGCGATGCTGACTCACCCAGCGTTCGCGGAGTTTACCCATATGTACGGCCAGCTCGGTAAGCAAGCCACGCCTAAAGAGCGCGTTTATCTTGCACGCTTATATTGGTTTACGGTCGAGTTTGGTTTGCTCAGTGACTCGCAAGGCAATCGCAGTATTTATGGCGGCGGGATCTTGTCTTCGCCGGCGGAGACTGAGTACGCCTTTAATAGCGACAAAGCGGTGCGTAAGCCTTTAGAAGTGATAGATGTCATGCGCACGCCATACCGGATTGACATCATGCAACCCATTTACTTTACCATTGAGTCGATTGACGATTTATTTGCCATCAGTCAACGTGATTTGATTGCTGATGTGCATCAAGCGATGGAACTGGGCCTTCATGCGCCTTTATTTCCGCCCAAACCGAAAAAGACAGAACAGCAAAAGGAAACGCAACATGTCTGAACTAACTGAGTTGAAATGTGAAGCCTGCGATATTGATGCCCCTTTGGTCAGTGCTGAGGAAATGCCAGCGCTGCTTAAAGACATTCCGCAGTGGCGCAAAGTAACACGAGATGGGATTGATCAGCTCGAACGTGAGTTCACCTTCCGCAACTTTAAGTTGGCGTGGGCATTTGCCAACCAAGTGGCTGAGCTGGCTGAGCAAGAAGGACACCATCCCGCTATCTTACTAGAGTGGGGTAAAGTGACCGTGACGTGGTGGTCGCATAAGATTAAAGGCCTGCACAAAAATGATTTTATTTGTGCGGCGAAAACCGACGGCATTGCCCCTGAGTAAACCAAAAAAAAGCCCCGAGTTTGAGCTCGGGGCGGATCAGTGTCGATAATCTTCTGTCTATCCTAGCCACGCAAGTGTCAACCCTGCGCCGCTCATGCCTTTCATTATCATCTCTCGGCATCTCTACGTAGAATAAGATAGATTTAAAAGGTGACGCGGTCACGTTTTCGTGTTGTTCTTACTCTTCTTCGTCGCTTGTGTCTTTTTGCTTAACGGCAAAATACTGCGCGAGAATTTCGTCAGTGAGCTCACCTTTCTCCTCAAGGGCTTTGAGTTTTGCCACAATCGCTTTTTGTTCGTCGAGTGATGGCAAGGTGTCCGGCTCATGCTCGGGCGCGTCATCGGCAAGTTGATTCAAAACATCCATAAATATACCTCGTGATATGCTTAGCGCAGAGCCTAGCAAAAATCGTGATTTTGCCCAAGCAAAAGACGAGCACGTCCCAAGTAGTTGGACTTAACACACTCAGTTATATCAAAAAAAAGGCGCCATAAGTCATACCTTTGGTCTACGTTTGTAGTAAGGGATTGTTTTAAGGAGAGTGAGTTGTGAGTGAAATTTTTTTTTCGTGCCAGCCCATCTTTGACGAAGCGCAGAACCAATGGGGCAATGAGCTTCTGTTTAGGGAAGGTCAAGAAAACAAGTTTCCTTCAATTGATGAAGATACGGCGACATCGCGCATTCTCAGCGCCAATTTTCTATCAGGGAAAGAACTCGATGATAGCTTGCGATACGTGGTGAGCTTTTCGGAGGCGGCACTGCTTGATGAGATCCCCTTTTCTATTCCAGTAAAATCTTTGGTGATCTGTGTCACTGCAAAGTGCAATGCGACGCCAATGCTAGTGAAGCAACTGGAGTCTTACCGGAAAGCAGGCTTTACCATTTTAGGAGAGAGTGATGTCTTCTCGAGCCGCTGGCAAAGGCATCTGGACTTATTCGATGTGGTGCGGGTCAGTATGGCAACAGAAAGCTTGAACGAGTGGACCGCAGCGATTTCGGACTATGCCCAGACGCGTTTTATGGCAAGTAAAGTGGAGAGCAACGAAGAGTTTGTTTTGGCTAAACAGCTTGGGTTTAGCTTGTTTCAAGGATACTTTTTCGAACAACCTCAAATTAAAAGTCATAGCGATGTGGCACCCTCAGTAATCAGTTTACTGGATGCGTGTATCGTGATTAATCGCAGCCCTCATGATATAGATGAAATCACAGAGGTTATCTCTCGCGATGTCTCGTTGCTCTACAAAGTCGTCACAAGTGCCAATATCTTAGCGAAGTCAAAAAAGAAAGCGATCACTAATCCCAAACAAGCGGTGGTGTACTTGGGGTTAGAGTCATTGCGGCGACTGATTTCTCTGCTGATTATGTCTAACATGAATCACCAAGAATGCTCACACTTGCAGAATGCGGCCATTCTTCGGGCCATTTTTATGCAGCAAGCAGCCCCATTAATGAACGACTTGGACCCTGATGAAGCTTTCTTGGTGGGCGCTTTTTCACTCCTGGACGCGATGTTAGGTGTTCCAATGGAGGATGTCGTAGAGCAACTTGCCCTAAACCAACAGGCAAAACAAGCATTACTATCACGTGCAGGTCCTTATGGTGACCTTTTGGAACTATGTAAACATATTGAGCATGCGAATTGGGATTGGGTTGGGTCACTGTGTGAAAAAATGTCGCTAAGAGAGCGCGCGGTTTTAAAAGCGTTTGATAAAGCCCGATACCAAACCCAAACCCTGGCGGCGACAATGCAGGTGTGATAATGATGAATAAAGTAGGTATGCGGCTCGCTGTCATTTTAATTGTACTAGCAACCTTACTGTTGGGTGTGTTTGGTTATTACAATTATCATGTTGCTAAAGGTCGGCTTGAGTCTGATATGAACCAAGACATTAATTCTATCACTCAACGCCTAAAGCAACGACTTCCTACTTTGATGTGGAATTATGATTTTAATAATGTTCAAAATGACTTAGACAGTGAAATGGGCTCTCGTTATGTCCACCGCCTTGAGCTGACGGATACCAATGAGCAATTTCGTTATGTGACTGACTCTAAAGGCATGCGGTCAAGTGATGAGCTAAAAGAAATCAACGTTCCCTTGGTCTATGATCAGGGAGAGCAATCTGTGGATGTGGGTCGACTGATCATTTATCAAGACAGTCGATATATCGATAAAGAGCTTAACACAGAAATACTTCGCACTGCGACGCAAATCATTCTACTGAACTTGTTGGTTGGTTTTTTTATTTGGAAATACGCCAAGCAAATTAATCGAGCGGAACAAAGCCGTGCGTATTTAAATACGGTAATTCATAGTTATACTGACGCGTTATTAGTGCTCGGTGATAAACACAGTATTATTACCATTAATGATTCGGCTAAGAAGCTATTCGAATTAGAATCTGTGCCCGATGAAGCGATCAGCCTATCGACGATTATCTCTCGCGTAAGCCCTAATTCGCGCGGCTATTTTTCACAAGCGCTTTATGGCCTCGGTGGACAGTTACAGCGGTCGTACGAGATAGATACGGATCAAGGTGTCCGTATTGTGCAGGTCAAATCAACCCCCATCAAAGATGAAGATCCTAGAGCGCTGAACGTAGCGATTATTCGCGATATCACAGAACAACACCTGGATAAACAGAAAGTATCTAAAGGGGCCGAGCTTTTTTCTGCAATGAAAAGCTTACAAGATAAGTTTCTTATCAGGGAAGACTTTGGTAAGAGCTTTCAGGATGTCTTGCAGATACTGCTAAGGATAGGCGAAAGTAATCATGGCATTATTGTTGAGGTAGGCCATAACGACGAAGAAGCAATAAAGAACAACTTGCCTTATAAAGTGCTGGCACAAACGCGATTGGTGAAAAATGAGTTTATTGGTGAAGAGTTTGTGCGAGGGCTCATTGAGGAAATTATCGAGACCAAGCAAAGCAAACGTAGTCTGCAAATGGCGAGTGTGGCGGGGAATAATCAGAAAATGATTATTAACGTCTACGGTACGCCTCTATATATGTCTAGCCAGATGGTAGGGGTGGTGTGCTTGTTTGACGAGTCGACCACTTATAATGAAGAGCTTCAGGGGTGGATTGAGCCGATACTATCAAGTTTGAGCGCTATGGTGCACTTTGTGCAGCAGAAGGCGCTTAATGACATGATTTCACGGGAAATGGCACGGGCTAAAGAACAAGCCGAGCGAGCAAATGAATCGAAGACCAATTTCCTGGCGATGATGAGCCATGAGATCCGTACACCGATGAATGGCATTGTTGGCATGTCTAATCTTTTGATGGAGACCTCGCTCAATCAGCAGCAACGCTATTTTGTTGATACCTTACAGCACTCTTCGACTGCACTGTTGAATATCATTAACGATGTACTCGACTTAACCAAGATTGAAGCCGGCAAGATGACGCTCACCAAACAGTCATTAGATCTGGCGGAGCTTGTTCACGAATCCTTAAGTATTTTTACCGCAAAAGCGGCGGAAAAACAGTTGCGCTTACATTGTTATATCGATCCTGATATGCCCTGTGACATTGAATTAGATGCCATGCGCTATAAGCAGGTGATCATAAACTTGGTCGGCAACGCCGTTAAGTTTACAAAGCAGGGGCACATTGCCGTGCGCTTATTCCAACGGCAAGCAGGCGATGGTTCGGTCACATTGGTCATGGAAGTAGAAGATACAGGGATTGGGATCCCGGAAGACCGCCACGAAGCTATTTTTGAGAACTTTACGCAAGTCGATAATTCGTATTCACGTTCTTATCAAGGCACAGGACTAGGCTTGCCTGTCTGTCGTAAGCTTTTACGCCTAATGGATGGTGATATCTCTATCCGCAGTCGAGAAAACCAAGGCACGACTTTCACTGCAGAAGTACCCGTGACGGTGGCGAATACTGACTCGACATTGATGTCAAGCTACGAGCCTGACGAGAGCATGACAGATAGCAAGGTTTACCTCGTGTCTGAAGACGCCATTTTGATAGAAATACTATCGACCTATTTAGAGCGTCTAAAGTTAGATTTAATCAACTATTCGGATGGCAGTGAGATAGCTTTTGATAACTCGAGCCAATCAGTGTTGATGATCGATCAGGACAAAATGCAAAGCTGTCAGCGTTTGATCGGTCAAGCACATAAATCGATTGCTATCAGCCATGATGGCCATCATGACACTGGCATGGCGACGCTGACCTGTCCGATTTATCACGTTGAATTGTATCGTGTATTGAACGAGGATGAGAATGCATTGACAGAGCCTGGACCCGTGGCTGGGCAGTATGATGATATTCAATTCAATCTCAACGTTCTAGTGGCCGAAGATCACTTGGTTAACCAAGAATTGATTGACATTATTTTGTCCAAACTGGGCTGTCAGCGCGCGCTTGCCGTCAATGGTAAAGAAGCGTTAGAACTTCACAAGTCTTCGCCATTCGACATCATTTTAATGGATTGTCAGATGCCAGAAATGGATGGTTTTGAGGCGACACGAGAGATCCGAAAATTCGACAAAACCACGCCCATTTTGGCTGTGACAGCTAACGCGCTCTCAGGCGATGCAGAGCGTTGTGTGGAGGCGGGAATGAATGGGCATCTCGCTAAGCCATTCAGTAAAGATCAACTCATTGAATTGTTGCTCCTATATGCGAATCCAGATGCGGTCAGTTATGGTGATAAGAATACTGACGAAGAGGAAACAAGGTTGGATGATTTGGCCAGTGAGCACTTTACAGATGCATCCATAGATACAAACTCCTTACCAGAACCAGAACCAGAACCAGAACCAGAACCAGAACCAGAACCAGAACCAGAACCAGAACCAGAACCAGAACCAGAACCAGAACCAGAACCAGAACCAGAACCAGAACCAGAACCAGAGCAGTCATCCGGAGGGAGCACAATGAGCGATACCTCACCCCCAATTGATATCCAGCATGTCAAAGACCAGATCGGTGATAGCATGGACTTGGTAAAAATGCTGCTTGATAAGTATGTAAAAAACCAAACGAATGATTTAGAGGCGTTGAAGGCCGCGTTTGCAGAGCAAGATATCGGCAAGATCAAAAAGCTTGCCCACAAAATGAAGGGGGCAGCGGCAATGATTGGAGCCAAAGAGCTATCACAAACATGTCTTGAGTTGGAGAAATCACCTCATGATGAGTTGGAGGCGCTACACCCCTACCTCCAGCCGATAGAGGATCAGACAACACGCGTGATTCAACAGGCAGAGCATCTATCTGAAACATCTTGATACATTATTCGGCACTGGTTAGCATAGCGGTTAGCGCGGAATAAGATAAAAACAATGACCCATCAAAGACCTAGGGCCTGACAAACGCTGTCGGATCCTGGGTTTTATTGTAAGGAAAAGCTGATGATAAAGCGTTTTGTATTGAGCGGTTCCCTCGCTCTCGCCCTAGCTGGCTGTGGTGAACCCCAGGTGTCAGCACCGTCTGAAACACCGCCTCGACCCGCCAAGTTACTGACCGTAGTCACCAATGAAGATGGGCTTGCCCGCCAATTTCCAGCTCAAGTTGAAGCGGATGATAAAGCTTTGCTCTCATTCCGAGTGTCAGGGGTGATTGAGTCAATGCCGATCAAAGCAGGTATGGATGTCGCGAAAGGGCAAGTGCTGGCGGCGTTAGACAGCCAGCAGTATCAGCTGCAATTAGATAAGGCGCGTGCGCAATATCAGCTTGCTCAGGTACAATTTAATCGTGCCGAACGCCTGCATAACGATAAAGTGATTTCCGAACAAAGGTTTGATGAAGCCCGCTCGGCACTCAGTGAAGCGGCGGCTGGCCTAGAGCAAGCGCAGACTAATGTGAATTATACGCAACTAAAAGCGCCGTATGCGGGAACTGTCTCACTCCGAATGAAAGAGCGTAATGAATTCGCTCAAGCGCAAGCGCCAGTGTTACACATTCAATCTAAAGATATTATTAATGTCAGTTTCCAATTACCAGAGCGCTACTTTCACTATTTTGCTCAGCATGTTGACACACTCGTGCCGAAGGTGTCATTTGATACCCATCCATCGCGACAGTTTCCTGCACAGTTTAAAGAAATCGACACAGAGGCGGATCCCAAAACCGCCTCTTACCATGTCACGGTGAGTTTAAATCGGCCTGATGCCATCAATGTATTGCCAGGCATGGCAGCAAAAGTGCATGCCACCATTCCTACCGAGTCACAAACGCAAATACCGGACTCTGCTTTGCTCGACGCAAATGGTGAGAAAGCCGTGTGGCGTGTCAGTCGACAAGGAACCGTTAAGTTGACCCCAGTAGCCTTGCGTGAAGGAAAGGTTTTTTCAGGCCTTGAAAATGGCGATGTCATTGTCGCAACTGGCGTCAGTGCGCTTAAAGAAGGTGACCGTGTGAAAGCGTGGGTGAAGGAGAGAGGATTATGAGAGCGATAAAAGCCATGTTCGGTCTGCTCGCAGTTAATGCGCTGTTTGGATGTGAGCCCGCAACCGATGCTCAACCGGTGCCTTTGCCTGTGGTAACCACATTTACGGTGAGCCAACAGCAACTGAATGAACGAATCTCTTTTCCCGCGGTGGCAGCAGCGGCTGATAAAGCGACACTTGCTTTTCGCGTGCCAGGTGAGATCCAAGCCATTAATGTCAAAGCGGGCGATCGCGTGACGCAGGGACAGGTATTGGCACGTTTGGAGCCTACGGATTACCGCTTAGCGGTAGAGAATGCCAGTGCACGTTTTGACGTGGCCGATGCGCAGTATCGGCGTTCAGCCCCCTTGGTAGAGAAAGGCATGCTTGCCCAGTCGCAATTTGATGAGTTAAAAGCGCAGCGCGAAATAGCGCAAGCGGAATTGGCACTGGCCAAGCTTCGTTTATCTTATGTTGCGCTCAGAGCGCCAGCTGACGGGGTGATATCTAAGCTGAATGTTGAGCCATTTGAAACCATAGCGCCAGGACAAGGGATCATGAACATTCATGACGCCTCGCGTGCTGATATTCGTGTGCAAGTGCCGGATGTGTTATTCACCCAAAATACGGGCGCGAGTGCAGAAGAAGTGCAAGATCGGCTACAACCGAAAGTCTTAACTCAGCAAGGGCAGTCTTACCCAGCCACGATTGATGAATACACGGCAGAGCCGGATCCGAGCAGTGGTGCTTTTGTGGTGACGCTAACGATGCCCATGCCAAAGGAGCAGTTTATTTTAGATGGCATGCCCGTACAGGTCAGTATTGCGAGGGAAGGGTTACAACTGACACGCACCGGACTTTCCGTGCCCATCGAAGCGGTGTTTAACCAAGACGGGGATCCACTGGATCGAGACCACAGTTATGTATGGATTTACGACAGCACCACACAAACCGTGGCGAAACAGCGGGTAACGATGGGGCGCATTCATGGTCAGCGGCTAGAAATAACCCAGGGTGTGTCTAAAGGGGATCGTATCGTGGTGGGAGGAACCAATCACCTGTCTGAGGGGCAAAAAGTGACGCTGGCATCGAAAGAGGAAAATGCATCATGAAGCAGGGTGTAGCGGGATATTTTATTCAAAATAAAGTGATTAGCTGGATGATCACGTTGATTTTCCTGATTGGTGGCACCCTTGCATTTTTGGAGTTAGGGCGGTTGGAAGACCCTGCTTTCACCATCAAAGATGCGATGGTGGTGACCAGTTATCCAGGTGCCACCCCCCAACAGGTGGAAGAAGAAGTCACTTATCCGCTGGAGAAAGCGGTTCAGCAGCTGACCTATGTGGATGAAGTGCGTTCGATCTCCAGTCGTGGCCTGTCCCAAATCACGGTCAAAATGAAACCCAAATACCGCGCCGATGATTTGCCACAAATTTGGGATGAGTTGCGACGAAAAGTCCATGATGCGCGTGGGTCGCTTCCTCCCGGTGTCAATCCGCCACAGGTGAAAGATGATTTTGGTGATGTGTTTGGGATCATGCTAGCCGTCACTGGCGAAGGGTACGGCTACAGCGAACTAAAAGACTATGTTGACTTTTTGCGCCGCGAGCTTGAGCTTGTTGATGGCGTAGGCAAGGTACAAGTCAGTGGCACGCAGCAAGAGCAAGTCTTCATTGAGGTCTCGATTCAACGGTTAAGTAGCCTAGGGATCTCACCGGACACCTTGTTTAATCTATTGGCGACGCAAAACCTCGTGAGCAACGCAGGGGCATTGCGTGTGGGCGATGAATACATTCGCATTCACCCAACTGGGGAGTTTTCCTCCGTGGATGAGTTGGGCAACTTGATCCTGACCGAAGCTGGGTCACAGGGGCTGATTTACTTACGTGACGTTGCCGAGGTAAAACGTGGATATCAAGAGGTACCGCGGCAGATCATTTCGTACAACGGCAAACAAGCGCTACAGGTAGGAATATCGTTTGCTGATGGTGTGAATGTGGTAGAGGTCGGCGACAGTGTGGATAAGCGTCTCGCGGCGTTGAACAGTGATCAGCCCGTGGGAATCAATGTTCATCATGTCTATAACCAACCCAATGAGGTCGATAGCTCAGTCAGCGGATTTGTCTCCAGTTTAGGCCAAGCGGTGGCGATTGTGATTATCGTGCTGCTCTTCTTTATGGGCCTGCGCTCAGGACTACTCATTGGTTTGGTGTTATTGCTGACGGTACTGGGTACGTTTGTATTCATGTACTACTTCGAGATTAACCTGCAACGCGTCTCTCTCGGGGCGTTAGTCATTGCCCTAGGGATGTTGGTGGATAATGCCATCGTGGTCGTCGAAGGGATACTCGTGGGCTTAAAGCGAGGACGAACCCGTCTACAGGCGGCTCACGACATAGTGACGCAAACCAAGTGGCCTTTGCTTGGAGCGACGGTGATCGCGGTAACGGCTTTTGCCCCGATTGGCTTGTCAGAGGATGCAACGGGCGAATACTGCGGCACCTTATTTACAGTGTTATTAATCTCCTTACTGTTAAGTTGGTTTACCGCTATCACGTTAACGCCTTTCTTTGCCAGCGTGTTCTTCAAAGAAACACCGCTTGAAGAAGGGGATGAGGGCAGTGATCCCTACAACGGGATCCTGTTTGTGGTGTATAAACGTTTTCTTACCGCCTGCATGCATCACGCCTATATCACCTTGTTGGTGATGGTAGTGGCACTGGGGGCCAGTATTTATGGCTTTGGTCACCTCAAGCAGTCGTTTTTCCCTGACTCCACCACGCCCATGTTTATGGTCGACGTTTGGTTGCCAGAGGGCACCGATATTCGTGCCACACAAAGTACACTGGATGAGGTGTCGAGCTGGCTGAGTAAACAACAAGGCGTCAACTATGTCTCTACCAGTGCCGGACAAGGTTCGCAACGTTTTATGTTGACCTATTCACCGGAGAAAACATACGCCGCTTATGGCGAGCTGATCGTCCGCGTTGATCAATACGATCATGTTAAACCCACTATGGGCATGGTGCGAGAGCATGTTCGTAGCCAGTACCCAGATGCGCAGCTTAAACTGAAGCCTATTTCCTTAGGCCCTGCTACCGGCTCGAAAATTGAGGCGCGTATTTTTGGTTCAGATCCCACTAAGTTACGCGCAATTGCTAAACAAGTAGAAGCGCGATTGCATCAGGATCCTGATGCGGTGAATATCCGCCATGATTGGCGTAATCGCACCAAAGTTCTTGAGCCTGCGTTTAATGAAAGTCAGGCACGGCGCTATGGCATCACCAAAAAAGATGTCGACGAGTTGCTGACAATGACATTCAGCGGCAAACGAATTGGTGTTTATCGGGATGGGACCAACCTTATGCCGATTGTTGCTCGATTGCCCGATGAGGAGCGCGTGAATATCAATACCTTAGAAGGGATGAAAATATGGAGCCCGGTATTGAAAGACTACATTCCTTTACAGCAAGTCATTCTCGATTACGACATGCGTTGGGAAGATCCGATTATCATGCGCAAAAACCGCAAAAGAATGCTCACCGTGTTGGCCGACCCCGATCCGTTACGGGAAACCACCGCGGCGACTTTGCTAAGCCGAGTGCGTGCGGATATTGAGTCGATTCCTCTGCCTGAAGGTTACAGTATCGAGTGGGGTGGGGAGCATGAATCTTCCCAAGAGGCAAAAGAAGGCTTATTTAGCATTATGCCGCTTGGTTATTTGTTTATGTTCCTGGTCACCATATTGTTGTTTAATTCGGTGAAAGAGTCATTGATCATTTGGCTGACGGTTCCCTTAGCGGTGGTTGGGGTCACCACAGGATTGCTGTTGTTGGATACCCCGTTTGGTTTTATGGCGCTCTTGGGCTTTTTAAGCTTGAGTGGGATGCTGCTCAAAAACGGTATTGTATTGATCGATCAGATCAATATCGAAGTGGCCAGTGGTAAGCAGCGCTATCAAGCCGTCGTCGATGCGGCGGTGAGCCGGGTACGCCCAGTGTGCATGACGGCCATTACCACTATTTTAGGGATGCTTCCTTTATTGCCGGATGTTTTCTTCCGGCCGATGGCGGTGACGATTATGTTTGGGCTCGGGTTTGCCACCGTGCTGACGTTGATTGTGGTGCCTGTGCTATATCGTATCTTCTACCAAATTCGCTATCACCCTGAATAATCCCACCTTAAGCACCGTTTTGACGGTGCTTTTTTGTTTCAATCTTAAGACAAAAGCGCCTGTGTATAACTTGAATTTCATCCACAAAAACGGTTGATAACTCGGTGAATTTCACCGCAATCTCGCGATTTTATCGGCGTTGTGTAAAGTCAATAATATAACGGAGAATTCAGAACCAAAGTCACAATGATGCTAGGTATTATGTAACTGGTTGATTATAGTGTAGTGATAACCAAGCCAGTCTATTGACGAGACAGACTGGCTGAAGGCGTGACAAACAATAAAAAGAGACAAGTGCGGTGATGGGGGATTATTCGCCGATTTTTTTGACCGATAGCGTCAATTCAAAGGTCGCCATAGGCTCATCCCCGTGTAAGCTTGGGCATGTGGCCACAATGGTGACAGGCTGATTAACGCGATGACCCGTTTCGATTGATTCACTGATCAACTGGTTAATCTTGTCTCCATCAAGACACGTAAACACCACGTCATCCTCTGGTCGTTTATGAAAATCAGCGTTGACGGATTTAAACGCTAAGCTAATTTTAACCCCGCGTTGCTCGGCCATGGCCATGGCAAGAAAGCCACCCGCGACATCAGCGCCAACTGCCAACGCGCCGAAATACATACTGTTGAGGTGGTTTTTGGTACGTCGCCCCAGCGGGATTCGCATCGTGACATGCTTATCGTCGATGGAGAGGATCTTGGGCCGACACCAACCGATCATGGGTACTTTTAAAAAGCCAAACAACGACAAATGTTGATTAGCGCGTGCTAACGGAGACGAGAACATAGACACTCCTTGTTATCTGGTCGTACCTGTTACGCTACCTTGGTGCTCAATTTGCCGTCAACATCTTGTTAACAAAGTTGTGGCCTAGTGCTTTATTTTTCAGAGGTTAGACGCCCATTGTCGGGATCAACCCATCAAATAGGGCACGGAGAATAATGGCGCAAGTTTTGGTGTCTGTGATTTGTCCATTTGCAACGAGCGCCTGTAACTGGGAAGGGCTCACCCAATAAGGCGCAATAAACTCATCGTCATCTAATTGCGTTTGGCTGGGAGTGAGCGCTTGGGCAATATAAAAATACTGCACTTCATCGCAAAACCCGGGCACAGGGTGAGCGATGCCGAGAAAATGCCAGCGAGTCGCCACATAACCGGCCTCTTCTTCTAACTCTCTTTTGGCGGCTTCTAGCGGTGGCTCCTTCGCTTCCAGTGTGCCCGCAGGCGCTTCGATAATCCATTGATTGATGGCAGGACGAAATTGCTTGAGCAGCAGTATATTGCCATCTTCTGACAGAGGTAATATCACGGCGGCACCAGGGTGGCGTATGACGTGGTGTACGTGGTGCAGACCATCAGGTGTCTGTGTATGGGTTTCCACCAAGCTGAGCTTTTTCCACTGGTAGCGTAGTGTGTCATTCATGTTAGCGTGGCTCTCCATTCGTGGCGTAATCAATATTTTTGGTGCGGTGTTTTTTGCTAAAGTATGATAGCATTCGCCGCCTTAATTGGCGTGTGCACGCCTTTTGCTTTTGATTGACCTTTGGAGTGATACCTTGCAATTTGACGATCTGGGACTCGATAGACGCTTACTATCGCTTATTGCCCACCGTGGATTTGAACAGCCAACAGACATTCAACGTCAAGCCATCCCCGTTGTAATGGCAGGCAAAGACTTACTGGCCTCTTCAAAAACAGGATCGGGGAAAACGCTGGCGTTTTTGTTGCCAGCTATGCAGCGTGTGTTGCGTTCTAAGCCCCTCAGTCGTCGCGATCCGCGTGTCTTGATCTTGGCGCCGACCCGTGAGCTAGCAAAACAGGTGTATGGTCAGCTGCGTATGTTGACCAGCGGCACCAGCCACAAACCGGCCTTGGTACTCGGTGGCGAGAATTTTAACGAGCAAGCGAAGGTGTTTCGCCAGTCGCCAACCTTTGTGGTCGCGACGCCAGGTCGATTAGCTGATCATCTTGAACAACGCCACTTGTCTTTGTCGGGATTGGAAATGCTGATTTTGGACGAAGCGGATCGTATGCTTGACTTGGGCTTTAAAGCGCAGCTCGACGCGGTTAACCAACATGCGGATCACCGTTTAAGGCAGACACTGATGTTTTCTGCCACTTTGGATCATCAGCAAGTGACAGACATCGCCGCGGGGATGCTCAAGTCTCCTAAACGTATTGCCGTAGGGGAAATTGAAGCGCTACATAGCGATATTGAGCAACACTTTGTGCTGAGTGATCACCTCGACCATAAACATGCGCTGCTTGAGGAACTGGTAAAAGCTAATGCGCATAAGCAAGTCATGATTTTTACCGCGACACGCGCTGACACAGAGCGTTTAGCTGAACGTTTTTCTCAGGCTGGCTACCAAGCGATTGCACTCAGTGGTGAATTGAACCAAGCCACACGCAGCCGGATCATGAACGAGTTTGAGCGTGGATTTCATAAGGTTTTGGTGACCACGGACGTGGCATCGCGAGGTTTGGATTTAATGAATGTGTCTTTGGTGATCAACTTTGATATGCCAAAGCATGCGGAAGAATACATTCATCGAGTAGGGCGTACCGGTCGTGCTGGGCAGCAAGGATTGGCTTACTCACTGGTAGGGCCTAAAGATTGGCGTAGTTTTAAAAATATCGAAGGTTTTTTACAGCAAAAACTCGACTTTACTAAGATTGAAGGCTTTGAAGGAAAGTTCAAAGGCTTTAAAGAGAAAAAAGCTGAAAAAGCAAAACCTTCAAGATCAGCTAAACCCAAAAAAGCCCCCGTTAAGAACAAGAAAAAGGCGCCAAAAAAGCGAGATAGAAGCTTTTATACCAACGTGCCGGTTGGTGATGCGCCTTTGGTAAAAAAGAAGTCCAAACCTGAGTCTTAATCGAGCTGTAATGGCTGAGCGTGTTGGCGCTGACCATTAAACACTGACGTTTCCGCTATACCAAATGGTGTAGCGGAACCTCTCGACTACACAATATAACGATTGCTCTGCCACTTTACTGTTACTTTTAAGACATAGGCCGAGTATCAAACCTCTCTCCACGATTTATCTCTGCCTTTGCCTCAATATCGTGGCAACTTCCCTAACTAAAGGCGTCATTGGTTAAATGTGATGTATCGCTAACAGTGAAAGCTGCGCTTTGTCGCACCACAAGGTGTTAAGTGATGAAACTTTATGCGTTCAACTGTCTAGTTGGCCAAAAAACTCACTTTTCTTTGCGTGAGATCGATTCTACGGCTGATTTTACAGTGATTTATCCGTAAACTACGTCCATCTGTTGGAAAGCGCTCATCCTTTGAACAGCTTGAGCTGCTGGAAACGCGTATCACTCTGTCTATCATTTTTAAACTGGGAAAATTGCTGTGGAAACTGCACTGGTCGTTGCTTTTATCACTGCTGCGGCGTGGATTGTTCGCCGTGAACGTGCTGCACAATAATCTGCTGATTGAGCCCTTTTATACACACTCGTTTTATTCAGCAAAAATGAAAAGCCTTCTCCATGGAGAAGGCTTTTTTATGCTTACGTGTTTCGATGCTCGGGCGTCAGTTGTCGTAATAGTCGCCGTCTGACACTTCATGAAAGTCTTCTACTTGGCTGGCGGCTTGGAAGTCAGCAGCAGGCCTGAGTTGACGTCGCCGTAACATCGTTACTTGCTCTTCCAAGCGATGAGCGGTTTCAATGTTGCCTTCTTGATAGGCCTCTTGGATTTTTCTTTCAAATTCATCAATACGTTGAGTCATCACCATCGTTATACCCTCCGACAGTTCCCACGCACAATCACAACGAGCATCGCTGTGGGAGTTGCACCACGCACTAAGACGCCCGCCTTGTAACAGCGATTACGTCCATACCTTAAACTTAGTTTAGATTGACAATATAACCAGTGAGAGAGGTCACACTGGACGGCAACACAAGGGAGTGAGATGGTTACCGTTTGCTATTAATACAGGTATCTGACAGAAAAAATCAAGCGATTTTGTTCCAAGCCATTGGCACGCCACGTTGCGCCTAACGACAAGGTTTCAGTGGAGTGAAAGCGCCCGCCAATTTCCACTAAGCTGGTGGTGTCGTCTTGATCAAAAATGATAGAACCGACATACAAATTGGCCTCAATCGGTGGGGCTACCCAGCCGCGCAATCCGGCACCAATCACAGTGGCAAAATCACCGGTATCGTGCTTGTCGTCGTCTGGCCGCCGAAACCATGCACCTTCCAGCTCGCCATACACATCGACAAACTGGTTAATTGGGGCATGAAAGCCAACACCGCCCGAGGTATACCAGTCACCTTCGAATTGCGTATCCCCTTTAGCGACGAAGTGTGCGCCTTCCGTAAATGCAAAACGTCCCAACCCGCCAATTCCACTAGGATTTGCAAGGACGTTGACCTGAATATGGTTGTAATCAAAATTGGTCGCATGTGCAGCGGGTACGGACAGGGTCATGGCCAATAGTGCCGCTTTACTGAGGCGTGTGATCACAGCATTTACTCCATTTGTATTTAACATCAGTGTAATAGCTTCAACGTAGTCAGTGCAATAACTTAGCCGATCTTGCGCCCATATTTAAACCACAGCGCACATTGCGTCGCTAATTCACGAGGATTGATGTGTCAATGTTTTGTTTGATTTAGGGTTTTACTATTGCGTAAAAAAATATTTGCACAAAAGAATGTGGCAGGTTAGCGTAGGAGTCGAATAACGAAAACGTGGCAATCAGCTACGTGAGTCAGCGACACGCAAACACAGGATTAGCCCATGAGTGTACACCCAACCGATGACGTTAGAATTGACCAAATAAAAGAACTCCTTCCACCTATCGCTGTACTGGAAAAGTTTCCAGCGACCGACGCGGCGGAACACACCGTATTTAATGCACGTCAGGCGATCCATCAGATCTTAAACGACCAAGACGACCGTTTGGTTGTCGTTGTAGGGCCTTGTTCTATTCACGACCCTAATGCTGCGCGCGACTACGCCAAAAAACTTAAACAGCTGCGTGAGACATTAAGTGCCGATTTGGAAGTGGTGATGCGGGTTTATTTTGAAAAGCCGCGCACGACGGTTGGTTGGAAAGGCCTAATTAATGACCCGTATTTAGACAACAGTTTCAAAATTAATGATGGGCTGCGACTAGGGCGTAACTTACTGCTAGATATTGCGGATTCTGGTTTGCCTGCGGCGGGTGAATTTCTTGACATGATCACGCCACAGTATATGGCCGATTTAATTAGTTGGGGCGCGATTGGGGCACGGACTACAGAGTCTCAGGTGCATCGCGAACTTGCCTCTGGGCTATCGTGTCCTGTTGGATTTAAAAATGGCACAGATGGGAATATCAAAATTGCCACGGATGCCATTCGCTCAGCGAGTTCACCGCACCAGTTTTTATCAGTGACCAAGTATGGACACTCTGCGATCGTCGCAACCGCAGGTAATGAGGATTGTCATCTGATTCTACGTGGAGGCAAAACGCCTAATTATTACGCGGGTGATGTCGATCAGATCTGTGGGGCGCTGGCTGATGCTGGGTTACGGCAAAAATTGATGATTGATTTGAGCCATGCCAATAGCAGCAAACAATATCAAAAGCAGAAAGACGTCAGCGAAGATGTGGCGGGGCAAATTGCAGCAGGCAACAAAGCCATCTTTGGTGTGATGATCGAAAGTCATCTCGTCGAAGGTCGCCAAGATTTAACGGACGGTCAGTCGCTTACCTATGGTCAAAGCATTACGGATGGTTGTATTGGTTGGGAAGATACTGAGAGAGTGCTCCATCAATTGGCCGCCTCTGTGCGTGCACGTCGTGAAAAGACGACGCCGCTCAGTGAATCCGCTTAATTGCGTCTGTTTAGTCACAAGAAGCCCCCAACCGGTGGGGGCGAATCACAGGGGTCAGTGCATGGCACTGGCCTTTCTTATTTTTGGAAAATAGCTTGAAACTCGCGTTTTAATCCAGGCTTTAAACGTGCTTGTTTCAGTTGCTTCGATAAATCTTTGACACAAGAGCTGAGCACATCATCAAGAATTTGCGCTTTGTAGTTGTCGCGCCCTTCATCAGACATATCACTTAAGTCAACCTTTTCGAGCTCGCTCAGCGCATCGATACCCGCATAGCTTTGACTTATGGCGACGAGTGCGTGAAATTGATCATAGTTGTCGAGAATGTTTTGCGCACTGGCAGGCAGTTTTTCCCACGCTTCTTTGACACTGGCACTGGACGCATCATGTACCGAGGCGATCATCGTGTACATGGCTTCAGGGGCTTGTTCATAACGAATCACGCATTGTAGCTCAGGAGAAAAGCTATCAAAGCTGACGGGGGATTGATTAGAGTCGGACATTCACAGGCTTCCTTACGACTGTTTCGAGGAGGGTGGATGAGCTTTTTTGTCTTTGCTTGCTTTATCGTCTGATCTTGCTTGTTCCGCTAAGGGTACCACTGTGTCTGTTGATAGAGTGGCACGGTTCTCACCAGCAAGAAGCCCACCTTTTTCAATGGTCAGTTGCTCAGTATTCAGCACGCCTTTCATCTTTCCCTGCGAGAGAATATCGATAGCGTCTGCATCACATTGCCCCTCTACCAAGCCATTGATGGTGATATGCTTAGCGTTGATGGTACCGCGAAAGTGGCCAGATGCTGAGATAACAACGGCGTTAGCCTGGGTTATATTGCCTTCCCCAAATCCATCAATTTGAATATCACCCTCAAGATCAATATCACCGACCACTTTACAGTTTCTGGCGACGATCGATAAGCCATGATTCGGGGTAGACTTTGAACTAAACAGACCCATGTCGTGCACTCCACATACATCATTTTGGTCAAGTATATCATTAGCTGTGCACAGATGGTGGCGCTCTGGTGTACAACCCGATGCGTAAGATGTGATCCTGCTACCAGTATTGGTGATCGTCGCCTCGGGTGGATTATTGCGCGGTTATCGGCGCAGTGATTGCTTGCACGACATTCAGTTGATATAACTCGATGAAATCGACTAAATGGGATCATCGCTATGTCAAGGACACTCTCACCGTATCAGCAACGTGTCATCGGTTGTTTACTTGAGAAAGAAGTCACCACCCCGGATCATTACCCGCTCACACTCAATGCGCTGACCACCGCCGTGAATCAAAAAAGCAACCGTGATCCTGTCTATGAGATGGCCGATTCAGAGGTATTAGATATCGTAGAGACCTTGATTGAGATGCGTCTGGTTAGCCCGCAAGAGGGCAGCGGTGGGCGTGTTGCCAAGTATCAACATCGTTTCTGTAATACACAATTTGGCGACCTAACCCTCAGTGAGCCACAGAAAGCGATCCTTTGTGTCATGTTATTGCGAGGCGCTCAGACGCCCGGGGAGTTGAGAACCCGTACACAGCGCCTCTATGCCTTTAATCGTGTCGAAGATGTCGAGCGCACATTGGCTGACATGATTACGTCAAACTGGGTAAAAAAATTGCCGCGTGAGGCTGGGAAGCGCGAGTCGCGCTATCAACACCTATTTACTGACGGCGTTAATATGCCGACGAACTCAGCACCGCAAGCGGAACCAGAACCGACCACCGATGCCTCTTTGGTGACGCGAGTGAGTGCGTTGGAGCAAGAAGTGGCGGAATTACGTCAGATGTTAGAGGCTGTTTTGGAGCGATAACACCTATGGATACGCCTTGGTTTGTTTATTTGATTCGAACGCGCCAAGGGCAGCTTTACTGTGGCGTAACAACGGATGTTAGCCGCCGGTTGATACAACATCGCCAAGGTAAAGGTGCACGTGCGCTACGAGGGAAAGGACCGCTGTCACTGGCGTGGCAATCGCAACCGATGGAAAAGCGAACGGCGATGCAGCGCGAATGGCAAATAAAGCAATGGCCGAAGCAGCGTAAGGAAGCGCTATGTGCACGCTTTTGTTGTGTGCGTGACAATGGTGTTGATTAATTAAATAAACGAGTGATGGGTTGTGATTGCGTGAGGAGCGCAGTCAACTGATGGATATTCATTGAGGGGTAATAAAGGTGCCCCTGCGCATAGCGGCACCCCAGGTCAAACAAAAAGTCACGTTGATCTTCACGTTCCACACCTTCTGCGACCACTTTTAATTTCAGCAATTGCGCCATGTTAATGACGGCTTGGCAAATCACGATGTCGTCTTTGCAGTGAGGCAGATCGGCGACAAAACTGCGATCGATTTTGACGGTGTCCACCGGGAAATGCTTAAGATAGGCCAGAGATGAGTATCCGGTGCCAAAATCGTCAATCGCCAAAGAAACACCTGCTGCCGCGAGTGTGTGTAAGGTATGTTGGTTTTGGCTAAGGTTCTCAATGAAAACTTGTTCTGTCAGTTCAATTTGCACACGTTCGGGCGGGACTTGATGGCGTTCAATGGCGCGCAGAATGGTATCAGCAAGGAAGCTGTCTTGAAATTCATGCCCAGAGATATTTATCGCGATAAATGGGGGGGCACAGTGCTGCGCCAGCAAGGTTGCATAGGTCTCTAATGCCTCATTGACCACCCAAGTGCCTAATTGCCGCATAAGCCCAGTGTCTTCTGCGGTGCGGACGATGGTATCAGGCGAAATCACCGCGCCCTCTGTATCTTGCCAGCGTACCAGGGCTTCAATCCCCGCAATGCTGTGATCTTTTAGATCGATTTGCGGCTGAAAATGTAAGCTCAACTCGTTACCTTGAATCGCTTTGCGGATGGCGTACTCGGTATCCTTTTTCTGATGCAGGTGGTCTCGCATTGCCATTTGGAACACCACGACTCTATGATGAGAGAGTTGACGAGCGCGATGCGCCGCGGTGTCTGCGTGACGCAACAGTTCCTGAGCGGGCATGGAGGCATCGTAGCGATAACTAATGCCGACGGCACAGGTCACAATAATCTCCTCTGCGTCGTGGAAGAAGGGCTGCTCAATGGCTTTTCGGATCTGTTTCGCGTAAATCTCCGCTTTTAGCGGTGAAAGCTCGCTGCCGACAATCGCGAATTGGTCGTCGCTGATTTTGGCAATATAGTCATCGGTTTGCCTCACGCGTTGTAGACGTTGTGCCAATTCAACTAAAAGCTGGTCATGCACCGCTTGCCCGTACAAATCATTGATCTCTTTCAAATTATCAATGTCCACACAGATTAACGCCAGATCGTGGGGGTGCGCGTTAGATTCATGTACACGCTGCTGAATATAGCGAGTGAGGGCATGACGGTTGGGCAGGTACGTCAAGGCGTCGTGATTCGCGATAAAATGTAGCTGCTGCTCGACGTCTTTGCGTTGCTCAATTTCATTTTTTAAATAGTCAATCGTGGTCTGCGCCGCCCGGCGAGACATCAAATTCACCTCAGCCAAATACAACGCGACGCCCAATAAAAGAGCCACAAGCATGCCGGCGATATAAATCAGAATGGGTAATGAGATAAATTGACTGGCGCCTGGCTCTTGCCAAAGCGCGAGCTGCATAGCGGGTTGCGTGCCTGCTAAGGTTAAAGGTGCCGACCCAACCGCGGCAAACGGCGAGATGGTGTCACCAAACAACACGGTGTCGTTTGCCCAGCGGGTCATGGTGAGGTGTTGATGTTTGTTGAGATAGTCGGACGCAACCTCGCCAACAAGCGCGTCAAGATTAACGACTGCGCCAAGATAGTAACTTGGCGCGGCGCGGCTATGACTGTAAATCGGGTAAGCAATTCGCCAACGGGTGAGATCGGGCTGATCCGTTTCAAGCTGACCCTCTGGCTCGCCCACTACGTCAAATGAAAAACGCGGTTTATTATGGCTGGTATCTGCGTGTGTTTGCCAACTTATTTCCTTTCGGCTGTCCGCCCAAAACAATGATGAAATATAGGCACTGTCTTGTTGGGTTTGTTGCACCAAAGCTTGCCATGTCGAGAAGGTCGAGGGCACATCCAACTCGATGTTACTGGCTAATGAACTAAGCCGTGTGAGTTGGGTATTAATGCTGCGTTCGACGGCGCTGGACAAGGCTTGAACTTCCACATTGAGAAGCTTTTCAGTGCGTTGCGCTTGTTGTGACTGGGCAGCCTGATACAACAAAAACGTCGCGACGAGCACACCAAAACAGACGAGCGCGATGAAAATGATAGCACGGCCACGAGGCTGTGCCGACCGCCTGGCAAGTGTGAGTGGATCCTCGTTGTGATCATTGAATGTTGATAAAGGCATAGGGCCTGCGCGTAAGGCTTATGGTGACAACCAGATAGTTACAGTGTAGTGCTAAGAATGGGGGATTGCGCGTATCAATACTGAGACAGTGATCGGCCGCTTGCTGCCAACAAAATATCGGGGTTAACCCAGTAACTGACGTGGATGCGACAGGGCACTTACTTGTACAAATAATTTTTTTTGTACAATTTTGATCTATCTTCTACTCTTAGTTGTACAACATATTATAAATGTACAACTCCGCAGCCAATGCTGCGCGGTCAGTGTAGAGGTGAGACATGTCATTCCCTGTAGGTGTTAGCGCCTGTGTTATTGGCGAAAAAGTACGATTTGACAGTGGTCATAAGCGTAGCCCATTTGTCACCAAAGAGTTGGCACCGTATGTCGAATTCGTGCCAGTGTGCCCTGAAGTCGGGATTGGACTCCCCGTGCCGCGCCCCGCTATTCGGTTAGTCGACAAAGGCGATCTATCAGTGAGGTTGGTGGAAACCAAAGATCAGCAAAAAGACTACACCGAGAAAATGACAGCGTTCAGTGAACAGAAAGCGGAAGAGCTCGCTCACAAAGCACTGCGTGGCTACATTGTCTGTGCCAAGTCACCGACCTGTGGCATGGAGCGGGTGAAAGTCTACCGCGAGAATGGTTACGCCTCAGATATTTCCGGGGTAGGGCTTTACACTCAGGCACTGATGGCGCGCATGCCTTGGTTGCCTGTTGAAGAAGACGGCCGGCTTAACGATCCTATTCTCAAAGAGAACTTTGTTTTTCGGCTATTTGCGCTTGATGATCTTTACAAGAGTGTCGAGCAAGGGGTGACCAAGAAAGCCCTCGTTGATTTCCACTCGCGCTATAAGTTGGTACTGATGGCGCATTCGCCCGAAAAATACCGTGAACTGGGGCGATTTATGGCCAACATCGGCCATTATGACCTTGATCGTTTTTTCGAACAGTACCGCACCGCGTTTATGCAAGCCATTGCCATTCGTGCGACGCGTAAAAAACACACCAACGTGTTAATGCACCTGCAAGGCTATTTTAAAAACAACCTCGATAAACGCCAGAAAGCTGAGTTAGCGAATCTTATCCATGCGTATCGTCAGGGCACGATGCCCTTATTGGCACCGCTGACGTTGATTTCGCATCATCTTCATAATCACCCTGATGCGTACTTAGCTAACCAAGCTTATCTCAAGCCTTATCCTGATGCGCTGAGGCTTCGCTATGGCCTATAAGACGCCTCACACTCTAACTATCAGTCAGGTAGCGGATCAAACAGGGGTTAATCCCGTGACATTGCGTGCTTGGCAGAGACGTTATGGATTGCTTGCGCCTGAGCGAACGGCTAAGGGGCATCGGCTTTATCGCCAAGAAGATGTAGAGACTATCGCTCATATTCTCCAGTGGTTAGACAAAGGCGTGCCGATTAGCAAGGTCAAACCTCTGCTGGCTCACAGTCCCACGTCGGCCGACGCCGAAGACGACAGCGTGGCACAAGAGCTGATTGACTGTATTCATACATTCTCAGTCAAACGGCTTGGGAAAGCCCTGGATATGATTTTAAAAGAGTACCCCTTTTATTGGTTAGTTGAACATGCCTTTACACCGGTCGACCAATGGTTAGGTGACGAGGATGAAGCGGTTCGTGTATTGCAGCGCGATCTGTGGCAAAGCGCCGTGATTGACCGATGCAGAACGGCGCTGGCGGCGAATGCCAAGCGACATGCCCAGTCTCGATGCTGGCTTGTCTCATTAACGGTAACCAGCGAATACCAACGCGTGCTTATGGCGATGGCACTCAACGAGAAGGGTTACAGCGTCACAATATTATCCACTCCGCATCAACAATTGAATTTGGTCGTTGAGGTGATGCGCGAGCAGGGGGTGACAACATTGGCCTTAATGGCTAATCGTCGTCTCGATCGCGCCCAAATCAATCAAGTACGCCTTTGTCTTGCTCAAAATGACATTGACGTTGTGAGCCAAGCTTTTATCTGCTCCGTACACGGTGACGAGCTCGAAGAACTTAAGGAGAACAAAACGTTATGCATCTAGTCTGGTTTCGGCGCGATTTACGTGGGCTGGATAACCGTGCGTTGAGCGCAGCCAGCGAAGCGTCCGTTCCCGTGGTCGGGATATTTATTGAGACACCGGAACAGTGGGCATCGCACCATCTTGCCCCCAAACAAGCGGGCCTTATCAAAGCACGGCTAGAGGCGTTACGTGAAGAGCTTCGCGCGCAAAACATTCCGTTGGTGGTTGAACGTGCGGCTGATTTTTCTCAATCGGCGGAAAAAGTGGCTGACTATGCCCACCGCATTGGTGCAGCAGCGGTATTTGCCAACAAGGAGTACGAGCTCAATGAAAGCAAGCGTGATGAACAGGCGCGCGCGGCGTTAGCGGACAAAGGCATCGCATGGTATGCCTATGATGACCGCAATTTGTTTGCACCGGACACCATAAAATCGGGAAAAGGTGAACCGTATAAGGTGTTTACTCCCTTTAAAAAGGCTTGCTTACGTGCCTTAGACGGCATGGATGCCTCACCGCGCCAAAAGCCACCTAAACGCGAGATAAATTCGGCCGTCGACGCGATCTTTTCACAGCTTAAACCGATTCACTTTGATTATCCGACAGAGGATGTCTCCGACTGGGCGTCTGATGAGAAAGGGATCCTCGCGCACATGCGTCGTTACTGCCGCGAGCAAGTGGCTGATTATAAAAGACAGCGTGACTTTCCCGCTGTTGATGCCACCAGTCAACTTTCTCCTTATTTAGCCATTGGCGCGTTATCCCCACGTCAATGCTTGGCACGTTTACAAGAAGAGCATGCCGATTGGCGCGAGCCCGATACAGGGGCAGCCACCTGGCTTTCGGAACTTATTTGGCGTGATTTCTATCAGGAAGTGAGTGCGCAAAATCCGGCAATCAGCAAAAAGTATAGCTTTTTAGTTTGGGGCGAGTCAGTGGTATGGGATAACGACCTTACCTTGTTTGAGGCGTGGAAGGCGGGCAAAACGGGCTTTCCCATTGTTGATGCGGCCATGCACCAGCTTAATCAAACGGGCTGGATGCACAACCGATTGAGAATGATTGTGGCCAGCTTTTTGACCAAAGATCTGCTTATCGATTGGCGCTGGGGAGAAGACTACTTCATGTCCAAGCTGATTGATGGCGATTTTGCCTCCAACAACGGGGGCTGGCAATGGTCTGCGTCGGTAGGGACCGATGCTCAACCTTACTTTCGGATCTTTAATCCAACCACACAGGGAGAGCGCTTTGATAGCGATGGGCGCTTTATTCGTCGCTGGCTACCGGCGCTTAAACAGGTGCCGGGCAAGCATATTCACCAGCCTTGGCAATGGGCAGATCACTACGCCCAGACGCTAGATTATCCGCGTCCGGTGGTGGATCACGCCACTCAGCGCAAAAAGGCGCTGGCTATTTTTGAAGCGGCGAAGAATCAGCCTCAGGAGCAAACACCATGACTCGCTCCCCAACCCATGTCGGTGTGTCGCAATTTGTGACGACCTATCAAGCGCTTAATAAAGATAACTTGTCATCACTGGCGACGATTTATCACCCCAAGATTGTGTTTGTCGACCCAGCGCATGAGATAACCGGCTTAGAAGCGTTTATCCAGTATTTTTCTCTGCTGTACGAAAACGTGACCGATTGTCAATTTCATATACACACGACCGCGGTAGACGGAGACGATGCCTTTGTGACCTGGACCATGATGTTATCGCATCCCAAGTTGCATAGGGGGAAAACGCGACAAGTTCAGGGCTGCTCTCACTTACGTTTTTATGACGGCAAAATCATTCGCCATCGTGATTACTTCGACTTAGGTGAAATGCTGTACGAGGCGCTGCCTGTGATAGGTCGCCTGCTCAAACATATCAAAACGAGGCTAGGACAATGAAACACGTATTGATCACCGGCGCCACGTCGGGAATTGGTGAGCAATTGGCAAGAGACTATGCACGTCAAGGTTGGCAGGTAACGGCCTGTGGGCGAAACCAAGACAAGCTCAACACCATGGCTCGCGATCACGCATCATTAGACGCATTGGCGTTTGATGCCACGGATGGCGAACAAACGCATCAAGCGCTGAGTAACCTAAGCGTCTTTCCCGATTTAATTATTCTAAATGCTGGGACGTGTGAATATATCGACCATGGCAAAGTCGATGTGGCGCTGTTTAAACGCGTTTTTGAGATCAATGTCTTCGGCGTCCTCCACTGTATTGAAGCGCTACAGAGTCGGTTCACCCACAGTACGCATCTTGCCATTGTCGGCTCGTCGGCCAGTTACATGCCGCTGCCACGTGCGGAGGCATACGGCGGATCGAAGGCGGCGATTAGCTACATAGCCAACACCTTATCGGCAGATCTGGCGCAACAAGGAGTGACGGTGTCACTTATTTCGCCAGGGTTTGTAAAGACACCACTGACAGACCAAAACGACTTTGCGATGCCAATGCGCATCACGGTGGAGCAAGCATCGGCGGCGATTCAACAAGGATTAGCAAAAGGAAAAACGGAAATACATTTTCCGCGAAAATTTACCTTTATTCTCAAGTTTCTCGCGCTATTGCCTATGTCCTGGCAGCGAGCTCTCGCACGACGTATGACAAGGAACTAAATCATGAAAATTGCCATCATCGGCTCAGGCATTGCCGGTTTGACGTGTGCTCATTATCTTAATAAACAGCATGACATCACCTTGTTTGAAGCGAATGATTATTTGGGGGGGCACACGGCCACGGTCGATGTCGACGTCGCCAGTGGACAGTACGCGATTGATACCGGGTTTATCGTTTTTAACGATCGCACATACCCAAATTATGAACGTTTACTCAATGAAATTGGTGTGGGTCGCCAACCTTCTCAGATGAGCTTTAGTGTTCGCAATGATGCGAATGGACTGGAGTATAACGGGCATAGCCTGTCCTCGTTATTTGCGCAGAAGCGTAATGTCATCAATGTACGCTTCTACCGCTTTTTGGCGGAGATCATGCGATTCAATCGCCTCGCGCGCGACGCACATGAGACGGGTGAAGCGGAGCGGCAAGGCACACTCAATACCCTAGGCGATTTTCTCAATCAACATGGGTTCAGTGATTATTTTTGTCAAAATTATATTCTCCCCATGGGCGCGGCTATCTGGTCATCTACCTTGTCGGATATGCGTGGCTTCCCCTTGGCGTTCTTTTTGCGTTTTTTCCAAAACCACGGCTTGTTGGATATCGCGAATCGGCCGCAATGGTATGTGATCCCCGGAGGCTCACGCGAGTACGTTAAAAAGCTCACGCCTGCCTTTGAGGATAAGATCCATCTGAATTCACCCGTGACAAAGGTCCGCCGCACCCCTGATGCGGTGTGGGTGATGACAGAAGCCGGTGAGCAGGCGTTTGAGCAGGTGATTTTTGCGTGTCACAGTGACCAAGCCTTGGCCATGCTGGCTGATCCCAGTGAAGCGGAACAACAGGTGCTTGGGGCGATTCCCTATCAAGACAATGAGGTTGTGCTTCACACTGATACGTCGCTGTTGCCTAAGCGTCAAGGCGCGTGGGCGAGTTGGAATTATCATTTACCTTTGTCAGACAAAATAGACACAGAACCAGCAGCTTTGACCTACAATATGAATATATTGCAGTCAATTCAGGCGCCTGAGACATTTTGCGTGACGTTAAATCAAACCGACAGGATCGAGCCGAGTAAAATTCTTAAGCAATTTGTCTATGCTCACCCCGTGTTTAATACCGACAGTGTTGCCGCACAGCAGCAGCGCCATCGAGTTAATGGCCAGCAACGCAGCTGGTTCTGTGGCGCCTATTGGTATAACGGCTTTCACGAGGATGGTGTGCGGAGTGCGCTTGATGTCGTGGAGGGGATCAATTCGTGAGTGAGTCGGTTTCAGCACTAAATAGCGGTTTGTATGTCGGGCAAGTGCGGCATCGGCGTTTTAGCCCGATAAAACACACGTTCAATTACTCGGTGTTTATGCCTGTGATTGATCTTGATGAGCTTAGTTTGCTGGCATCGCAGGTCAAAGGGTTTCGCTTGGGTAAGTGGGGGTTAGCCGCCTTTGATCACCGCGATTATTTGAATGGACAAGCCGACACCAAAGCGGCATGCATCGATAAGGTTCAGGAACTGACGGGCGAGCGCATTGAGGGGAAAGTGTATGCGTTGTGCCAGCTACGTTATTTGGGCGTGTATTTCAGTCCGGCCAACTTTTATTACCTCTATGACCAAGCCCATAACTGGCGTTATTTATTAGCCGAAGTGAGTAATACCCCGTGGGGAGAGCGGCATTATTATGCCGTGCCTGCGGGTCAGCGGTATGAGCATGACAAAGCGTTTCATGTCTCTCCGTTTAATCCCATTAAGCAACGTTATCACTGGCGTCTTCGCCCTTTAGGTACGCGGGTTCACTTGCACCTCGAGGCTCACCGACAACAGAAAGAATTCGACGCCACACTTGGACTGCAGCGACGTCCATTTACATCAAAAACACTGAGTAAGTTATTGATCCGGACGCCGATGGAAACAGTAAAAGTTGTCATTGGTATTTATTGGCAAGCGCTCAAACTTTGGATAAAGGGCGCACCGTTTTATCCGCACCCGAGTGCGAAGAAGGAGTAATTATGTCTGCAACGGACGTACCTCAGAGTCAACGCACACTGACACGTAAAGAGCACTACGCTAAACAGTTGGTTTATACCCTGCTAGCACATGTTGATGAAGCGTGTGTTTCGCTGGTTGATGAGCAGGGCCAAACCTTACAGTGTGGTGATCCTCAGGCACAATTACATGCATCCGTGCTGGTACACGACCCACGTTTTTACACCCGGATTTTAACCGGCGGTAGCATTGCGGCGGCCGAGGCTTACATCGATGGTTGGTGGGAATCACCGAACTTGACCGACGTTATTCGCGTATTTGCTCGCAACCTTCCTGCTATCGACAGAATTGAAAAGCACACTGGCTGGCTGGTGGGACTAGGGAACAAGCTGGCTCACTGGCGCAATCGCAATGAAAAAGAGACCGCGCGCCGCAATATCGCAGCACATTATGACCTCGGCAACGACTTGTACCGTCATTTTCTTGATGAGCAAATGCTGTATTCCAGTGCTATTTACACTGACAAAGAAATGACCCTAGAGCAGGCCCAAGTGGAAAAGATGGACCGGCTCTGCCGACAGCTGGCGCTGACCTCTAACGATCATTTGCTCGAGATTGGCACTGGCTGGGGAGGAATGGCGGTCTACGCGGCTAAGCATTACGGCTGCCGCGTGACCACCACCACGATTTCACAAGAGCAATATGCTTGGGCAAAAGCCTGTGTCGAGCGAGAAGGGCTGGAAGATAAGATCACGCTGCTACAAAAAGACTACCGTGATCTGACCGGTGAATACGATAAACTGGTTTCGATTGAAATGATTGAAGCGGTGGGGAAAGAGTATCTAGATACCTTTGTCCGTCAATGCCAGTCATTGCTTAAGCCCAGTGGTTTAATGGCCATCCAAGCGATCACCATTGCTGATCAGCGCTACGAGCATTACAGCCGTAACGTCGACTTTATTCAAAAGCATATTTTCCCCGGAGGGTTTTTACCCTCAGTGAGCGTATTGTTGTCTCACCTCACCGCTCAAACCGATTTTGTGATCAGAGATCTAAAAGACATCGGCTTGGATTACGCACAAACCTTGGCTGATTGGCACACACGCTTCAATCAGCAGACGGAGGTACTGCGCGATTACGGCTATGACGATCGTTTTGCACGTTTGTGGCGCTATTACTTTTGTTATTGTGAGGGCGGCTTTAAGGAACGTACGATCAGTGCGGTCCAGCTACTCCTAAGCCGTCCTGCTTGGCGAGAGGCATAATCTGTGCGCTTTGTCGTTATCTCTTTATTGTTCAATGTTTACTGGTTTTCGGCGGCGCTTGGCCCGCCGAGCTTTCAGTGGTTAATGGTCGCGATGCTACTGGGCGCGATCTTTTATGACCGCAGCGTGATGTGGGCCATTGCCGTGCTTACGCCTGTTGGGTTGATTGGAGATAGCTTATTACTCCACACACAGTGGTTGGCTGTTGAGGCCGAGTACGTTGTGATGCCGCTGTGGCTACTATTACTCTGGCTAGGGTTTTGCAGCTTTGCGTGGTTAATGCGTGAGCTTATCCTCGCACGCGCATTTTGGTTTATGGCGGCGCTGGGCAGTTTGGGTGGCGCAAGCAGTTACTGGGCAGGAGAGCGTTTAGGGGTTTTAAGCTTCCCAGAGTCCATATGGGTCACTGGCGCGGTGCTGATTGGCACTTGGTTAGTCTACAGCATCATCCTGATTAATCTGATGCAATGGCTGCAACACCAGTTAGATGTCCGTTCTGCCGCGACAAGGAGAGAGCCATGAATAAGTGGGTGAAACACCTTGTATTAATGCTCGCGCTCGCAACGCCTTACGCCACCATGGGGGCGACCTCGTCTTCAATGACATGGCAAAGCTGGCCACAAGTTGGCGAAGCGACGCTAACTTGGGGCTGGTGGACGATATATCAGTCATCACTGCGCTCACCGACCGGGCGTTATCAAGCGCAAACGCCTCATGCTTTAGTGATTACCTACGCGCGCGATATCAGTGACCAACGACTGATGAAAGCAACAAACGATCAATGGGAGCACTTGGGCTTTTCGGAAGCACAACGAACGCGTTGGCAACAAGCGCTGGACAACGCATGGGGAGAGATAACAGAGGGCGATCGTCTTGCGTTTGTTCGCCACGCGCAAAAGGGCGTTTTTTACGCTCAGCCAAAAGGGAAAGACTGGGAAGAGACCTTGACGGTCAAGGACATCGAGTTGGCAGATGCCTTTCTCGCAATCTGGTTATCAGAAGACACTGACTATCCAGATCATCGTCGAGCATTATTAGGAGAAACGCCATGAGAAAAGTGACGCAGACGATAGGCAAAATTCTGACGGTATTGGTGAGTGCTGTGCTATTGGCGGCGTGCTCTGCCGACATTGAAGACTACCAAGGGCGCAAGCCAGACTTTAACTTGTTTGAGTACTTTGAGGGACAAACAAAAGCGTGGGGCATGGTACAAGATTTTACCGGCGAGCAAACCCGACGCTTCGTTGTCGATATCGACGGTGTGGTAGAAGGCGACACACTGACACTGGATGAATCCTTTGTGTATGCTGATGGCGAAACGCAAACCCGGGTTTGGACGATTAAACGTCACTCTGATGGGACTTACACGGGGACGGCGGGCGATATCGTCGGGACAGCAACAGGTGTTGTGGCGGGCAATGCGCTTAATTGGCGTTATGATTTAGTGGTTCCCGTCGGCGATAGCGAATATCAGCTTCACTTTGATGACTGGATGTTTCGGCAAGACCAAGATCGCCTTTTTAACGTTACCTCAATGCGCAAGTGGGGGATTGAAGTAGGCAAAGTCACGCTGTTTTTTGAGCGGGTGGAGCAATAGTTCGCGAATAGGACGAGTCAGAGGCGTTAACCAACACCTCTGGCCAAACCGATTGCGCGTTGAATAATCCAGCGCAGCAGCTTGGGAATGGGTGCTTTTAACTCATTCTCGGTATAGGCGATGATCGCCAACGCGGCGTCAGGCTTGGCATAGCGTTTTAAGGCTTTGGCGATAATACGTTTGTCATTCATGTGGGGCTGTTGACTGGTGACGCCGGCCATGTCGCGAAACAAAGGCTCATAACCGTTGTTGTACAAGTAGTGCTCAATATCTCTATCAGGCAGCACGGTTAAACGCGCGCCCTCTGGTTGATGCTCTATTTGCCCGCGCGCCGTCGCAGCGTACTTTTTACCAGCCATATCACCATCCGCCACCAAATGCCATTCAATACCTAATGCTTTTGCAGCCTTGATAAGCGGGCGTAATCCACTTTGGGCAAACTCGATAAGGTGTACACCCTCTGCAGCTAAGTCATAACCTTGCAATCGCGCTAGCTCGTTAAACAGCCATATCTCCGTTTCTCCTTCCACTAGCAACCAGCAGCGTGCAAATAGTGCACTGGGTCGGTGAAAACGGACATGGAAGGTCACGCGGCGGCGCTCGTCTTTGCTAAGAAGGTGAGGCGGTACTTGGTGGCTATGCGTTTCAGTGGGGTGTCGCACCAGTCGGCGAATATGATCCAGTTGTACGCCTGCGAGCAAGTCACCGCTGTTTGTGGTGAGCAACTTTTGCATCGGCATCAACTGAATCAAGCGCCACGCTTGATTCAGTAAGGTTGGATGAAGTCGCCCTTCTGGATCTTCAAATAACATCACTGGCCGCGCATTCCGTTTGAGCTGTTTTGGCCCGCGCGCCCGGACAAATGCACTCAATAAGCCCATGAGCACGAGCCGACTTTGATTAGAGGTATTGGCGGCCACCGCTTCGAGCGGGTGCATTTGGTTATGAGTGATGGCTAATGCGCCCGGGGCATGAATGGGATAAGGATCGCGGTCATGCTCGTAGGCGGCAAAATAGTGATCGAGTAATTGACGCATGGCATGCAGGCCACTTTTTATCTCGCCTTTATTCACATGGCCGGGCATCATCAACAGGCGGCGATAGGTGTTGTCTAACCGCTGCTCAAGGCGGGTGTTATCTTTTGTCACTGCTTGCCCTGGCACGCGCATGCGTCTGGCATCACGCACACGAACGACTGGGTGAATTTGCATTAGGTGGCTGGCGAGCGCGTCGCTGTCTGCTTGCTCAATAATATCGCCTTGTGAGGATAAAAACTCTCTCCGTACCGCGACTTTACTTTCTTGGATGGTGGCGCTTAAGCAATAATCAAGGGTTCGACACCCCGCGTTGCTCCCATTCCAAACGGGTTTAAAACGACGATAGCGGCGCGCTTTATGCTCACCGGGAAAGCTCTCTTGCCAGCGAAGGATGATTTGAAACTGTTGTTCAGGCAAGACACCTAAGACATGGTCAACGTGAAAGTCCGACCGTTTAAACTGGGGTTTATCGCCACTTGGGTGCAATGCAATTTCTAGCGCATCAAGCAGAGACGATTTTCCCCATGCGTTTTCACCGATTAAAACGGTCAGCTCATCTACTTGCAGTGACAGGCGATTGATACCACGAAAGCCTGCTATTTCAATTCGGTCTAGTCTCATCGTCACCTCTGTTTTACAGTATGACACCTTCACTAAAAAGGAAACCAAACCCGTGATGGTTTTGTGCTATATGCCTGATTTATTGCATTTAAGCGAGCGCATGTTAGCGCCAGATTTGCGATATGGCGGTGAGCCAAACCCTGATATAGTGTTTAACATGAGTTATCTCGCCCCGAATGGGCAACGACTAAGAGACCGTCATGCTATCATTTGAAGCTTTGCAAGTGCTTGATGCCATTGAGAGAAAAGGAAGTTTTGCCGCGGCAGCTGAATCATTGAATCGTGCGCCATCATCGCTGAGCTATCAGGTTCAGAAGTTGGAAGACGAGCTCGGTTTAGTCATCTTTGACCGTTCAGGGCATCGTGCAACCTTCACCGATGCCGGGTATTTATTAGTTGAACGCGGGCGCATGCTGTTGAACGCAGCAGATGAAATGGTGGCCGACGCCGCTTCTCTGGCGCATGGTTGGGAATTAGAAATTTGCTTAGCGTATGACGGGTTATTTAAAAGCCATTTCTTCTTTCCCTTGATTGAGCGCTTGGCGAAAAAAAGTAATACACGCCTTAAGCTGTCGGAACAAATATTAGCAGGATGTTGGGAAGCGCTGGCTCAAGACCGCACCGATGTGTTGGTGGCACCCATTCCCGACACAGTGCCGCAGGGCATCAAAGTTCAGCCTTTGGGCGATATGAGTGCCTACTGGGTGGCAGCGCCCGACCATCCTATTCACAAAGAAGCGCGTCCCGTAGAGCCTGATGTACGAGCCAAATATCGCGGGGTGGCGGTGGCGGATACCGCGCGAGGTATGCAACCTAAAACCTTCAATGTGTTAGAAGACCAACCACGGCTTACTGTCAGCTCAATGCACGATAAGTACGCAGCCATCTTAAACGGACAAGGGATCGGTACCTTACCTTGGTTCTGGATACAAGATGACCTTAATACGGGTCGTTTGAAACGTTTAAAAGGCGGAGAGCCATTCGAGTTAACGCTCGGGCTGGCGTGGAAACGCAACCGAATGGGCAATGCTAAGTCATGGTTAGTACGCCAGCTTCCCAAGCTACTTGAACCCTACTTACAAGCTGGGGATATGCCTATTGCTGACAAGTCGATGAAATAGGGGGACGCTCGCTCGTCTTTAGCCGCGATCAGTGAGTCCGATCGCACGGCGTACGAACACAGTCGAAGACCGCCGAGACGCTCTTAATCGTTAATCGGCGGGTTTGGGTGCAAAGACAGTTGCATATCGACAATGCCATCTTCCATTTGCACATCAATACTAAAACCACACTTTTGTGCCAATGCGATCATCCCACGGTTATTGGGCATGGTCATCCCGGTGATCCGCGACAACCCCGCTTGACGACCATAATCGATGATGGCTTGCATGAGCACGCGACCTAACCCCACTCCTTTTAGGTCGGAGCGCACGAGCACGGCAAACTCAGCGTCGGTGTTTTGTGGGTCAGCCAGCAAGCGTGCTACCCCCCAAATCTCTTCTTCGCCAGACGCAAGATGACAAGTAGCCACGAGTGCCATTTCACGGTCATAATCAATTTGGGTTAAATTAGCGAGCGCTTCATGGTTGAGCTCGCCGACGTCAGAAAAAAATCGACGATACAAATCTTCTTCGGACACTTTTTCTACGAAGGCTTTGTGCGTCGGCTCGTCTTCGGGGAGGATGGGGCGCAGCAGAATGGTCTGCCCGTTTTTGAGCTGGATAGACTGCTCAAGCTCTTTCGGGTAGGGGCGTATCGCTAACCGCTTTTGTTGACTACCTGCGTAATCGCGCAATCGTAGGGATGCATCCAAAATAGTCAGCTCATTGCCAGACACCAATAAAGGATGAATATCGAGTTCATCAATTTCGGGGCAATCAATGATCATCTGTGACAGGGTCACTAAAAAGCGACACAAACTGGCAATATCAATGGAGATCGGAAAACCACGTTGTTTGATTTTGCCGCTCTTTATCGCGCCAATGACCAGATAACGTGCCAATGCCATGTTTAATGGCGGGATCGCAACGGCGGCATCTTTGGTCACATCCCAATCCGAGCCTCCCTCACCCAGCAGAATAATGGTACCAAATACGGGATCGTTGCTGATGGTGACCCGCAATTCTTGCGCGCCAGCACGGGAAGCCATGGATTGAACAAGTAAGCCTTGAATTCGAGCCTCTGGAAATGTGACCGCGACGCGATCAACAATTGCTTGGGCGGCATTTGCGACTTCGGCGCCGGTGCGTAGATTGAGCATCACGCCTTGTACATCGGATTTATGGCGAATATCTGGGGAGCGGAGTTTTACCGCCACGGGATAGCCGACTTGCTCGGCAATTTGTGCCGCCTCGACGGAATCGGTGGCGAGCCATGTCGATATCACTTGCATGCCATAGGCTTCGAGCAAGGGACGGACTTCATGGGTGGTTAAGGTCAAATGCTCGATATCTTCTGCTTGATCGATAAAGGCGCGAGCGGCGGGCAAGTCGTAGTCCATACTCCCGGTTGAGGTGGGCGTTTCCATTAATTGCTTTTGATTGCGTCTGTATTCTACAAGGTGCATGTAGGCGGTGACGGCGCTTTCGGGTGTGCGATAGGTCGGGAACCCGGCGTGGGTAAAAGCGAGACGCGCGACCGTGGCATCATCGCCTTCGCCTTGCCAGTTGGTCAGAATATTGAATCGACGCGCGCGCGGGTTTTCTTTGAGTGAATGGATTATGGCCTTAGCGGTCGCTAGTCCTGGTGCCGTGACAGAAGGAGAGTGCATGATGAGTACGGCATCGGCATCGTCACTGTTTAGTACGATATCAATCACCGCTTGATATCTTTGCATGTCGGCGTCACCAACAATGTCAATGGGGTTAGTTTGCGACCAACTTTTGGGAAGGACCTGGTGCAATGCGTCGAGCGTCTGCTCGCTGAGCGTGGCCAGTTTGCCACCGGCATCCATGAGCGTATCGACGGCCATCACCGCCGGCCCACCCCCATTGGTAATAATCGCAAGGCGTTCTCCGCGAAGTGGTACCGAGTGAGAAAGCGTTTCAACAGCGGCAAAAAGCTCGTGGGTATTGTTGACACGTAGCATCCCAGAGCGGCGAATAGCCGCATCATAAGCGGCATCTAAGCCAATGTTGGTATGACTGAGCTGCTCGAGTGCAACAGAGCCACCTCGTGTGCGGCCACTTTTAAGCACGAGAATTCGTCGATTACGGGCTGCGGCACGAGCAGCTGATATAAATCGGCGCGCGTCGCGTATAGAGTCGACATACAGCAAAATGGCGTCGGTTTTACTGTCGCGACAAAGAAAATCGAGTAACTCTGGGAAGTCGATATCGCTCGCTTCACCGAGCGAGATAAAGGTGGAAAAGCCGATGCGTTTGTTCCGCGCCCAATCTAAGATGGTGGTACAAACGGCGGCTGATTGAGACACAAAGGCAATATTGCCTTTATTGGCGGGTACTGGCGCAAAAGACGCATTGAGATTGAGCCAAGGTAAGATCATGCCAAGGCTATTGGGACCGAGCACCCGCATGGTATATTTCGCCGCAATCTGTTGCATAGCGTCATACTGACTTACCCCCTCAGCATTTAATTGCCCCCGCATTCCCGCTGCTAGCACAATCACGAGCTTTACTCCGCGCTCGCCAAGCTGCTCAATAAGAGGAGGCGTGATCTCGCCACGCGTACAGAGGATGGCCAAATCAGGCACCAAGGGGAGATCTGCCACTGTTTTGTAGGCCAAGATACCGGCGACCGCTTGGTACTTGGGTGTCACGGGCATGATAGGGCCTTGGAAGCCGCCGGATTGCAAATTGCGTGTAACAACGTAGCCTGCACGACCACTGTGATCAGAGGCGCCCACCACCGCGATGGACTTTGGCTTGAGGAGTTGATCGATACCGGCCATGATGCCCTCCGTTGGTTTGACGAGTGCTTGCTTGTGGTGCGCAATGGCGCAAGCGTGTTCACAAGCCAGTTTATCGGTTCGCGCTTGAATTCAACGGTTTTTTTTAACGCAATGTGATCTCGGCATGGCAGAAAGTGAACCGTGAGATAGACTAAAAAACGACGTTTAACATGACTATCTGTGAGCTGTAGCCGGAAACCTCGTGCAAGAGGATAACTTTTGGTTGAATGGCTACTGGGTCGGGGGCACAATGAAACAAACTTGGATAACTGACAGAATCACAATGAAAAAATTGGGCTTACTGGCCATCGCGATACTGCTAACTGGGTGCAGTAGCGGTGGCGTTACCACTGAAATCTACAGTCAGACAATTGAATCAACTGACAAGCGCGATACCGCGCAAACGGCAGACGCCGAGCCAATGATGAACACGGCCAAGCCTGAGCCGAAGCCGGCACCGAAAAAGCAAACGGTGAAATCAGCGACGCAAGGCGCTGGGTATACCATCCAAGTCGTTGCCCTTAGCCATGATAGAGGGTTCAGTGATTATGCCAAACGGCTTCCGAGCGACCAGCCATTGTGGAGCAACAAAAAAATGGTAGATGGTTTGCCTTGGTACACCTTGTTGTATGGTGAGTACCCAAACCGTGATGCGGCCAAGCGTGCGATTAAAGCGCTGCCACAAACGATTCAGCAATATGGTCCTTTTGTACGCGATATTGGTAAAATAAAACGGTCTTCAACACCTGAGATGATCCGTATAAATTAATTCGCAAATTGGTGTGGTTGAAAAGAGCTGGCGAATGCCAGCTTTTTTGTTGCGTGGCGTTTATCCCTGTATTGTGGAGACGCATTGGCAGCACAGATTGAACAAACCTGCAGCAAATGGGCTCTAATCAACCAATAAAACGTCTCTGATAGATGAAAGCGAAACGGCATTTGTCTACTATGGCGTTAATGTCCGAATAGCGCGTTTCGACGCGTGATGAGAGAAGAAAATGACCAAACTCAACCTGCTTTTGTTATGCGGCGGCGGCGGGGCAGAACATGATATTTCCCTCGTGTCTGCTCAGTATATTGAATCACAATTGGCTAAATTACCGCGCATTAAGGTGCACAAAGTTGAAATGACCCAAGACGGGTGGCGCCTTGATGATGGCATGCGCTGTCACCTCGATACAGATGGCAACCTGTGCAGTAAAGTAGAACACACGCAAATTCACTATGTCGTGCCTTGCCTTCATGGCTTCCCGGGCGAAACAGGCGATATTCAGTCATTACTGACGATCACTGGCCTTCCTTATTTAGGGTGTGACGCGGAAGGCAGCCAGATCTGTTTTAATAAAATAACGTCAAAGCTATGGTTTGATGCACTGGGCATCCCCAATACTCCCTATGTGTTTATCACCGACCAAGGCGAGCAGAGTCAAGCACGTGCCTCCGCGTTTTTAGCCGACCATCAGGCGGTGTTTGTGAAAGCGGCGAGCCAAGGCTCCAGTGTCGGTTGTTACCACGTAACGGATGCAGCGCAGCTACAAGCGCGGATTGCCGATGCATTCACCTTCTCGGACCAAGTATTGATCGAAAAAGCCATCAAGCCGCGTGAATTAGAAGTGGCGGCGTTTCAAGTCGGCGATGAGATCATAGTGACGCGCCCTGGGGAAATCCGTTGCCCTGAAGGGAGCTTTTACACTTACGAAGAAAAGTATAGCGAGGGTAGCCACAGTAATACCTACATTGAGGCAGAAGATCTGACCGAAGACCAGGTCGAGGCAATTCGTTCATACGCACATCAAGCATTCAAGCAACTACGTTTAAAAGATATGTCGCGTATCGATTTCTTCTTAACGGAAGACAACGAAATCTTAGTTAATGAAATCAATACGTTTCCTGGCATGACACCTATTTCTATGTTCCCCAAACTGGTGGAGCACCATGGCTTGGCATTCCATGAATATTTGGCATCCTGTATTAGCACGGCCACGGGGCGGCGGGTTAATTGATTAATCGGTGAGCTTTTTGCGTCGGTAACGCGACTTGGCTTGCTCACTAGCTACCGTGTTACCGACATATTGCGCTGGCATGGCTGGGCTTTTCCAACGTCCCATATACTGAATTTGTTTAATGGACATTCCCTGTTTCGCCAGCGATCGGCTCGCTCCCACACGCGGTGACTGGCCAGAGAAAGTGACCGACTCGTCTAAAAGTGTACTGGCTCGGCGGAACACGCGATAGATAGAGGAAGGGTCGAGAGGCGCTTCTCCTAAGTGACCATGTTTGTTGATTCGACGCAGTAGGGGACCTTGGCTGATCCCTGTTTTTTCGAGCCAGTCCATGAGCAGCGTTGCGACTGATTCAGACAGCGGCACGCGTTGCTCTTTCACCAAAATGAATGCTTGGCCTTCAGCGGTGACAAGGTCCTCCACCGACAGGGCGGCTAATTCACTTCGCTTTAATAATCCTTCATAACAAAGCGACCAAACCAAGCGGTCTCGAATATCCTTTAGGCGCTTAGAGTTTGCAAGCTGCTGATTTAAGCTAGCTAAGTGATAGGCTTGAAAAGGTGTGGCTTCGCGGCTTTCCGGTAATTTCTCTTGCAGAAGGCGAGCCATTGCGTACTTCACTTCTCGATGCTTGCTCGGGTCTTTTAATTGGTGAAGCTTGTGCACCAAACCGACGGTGATAACCATTCGCCGCACTGCAGAAATCTTGCGCTGGTTCGCCGTTATTTCAGCAAAACGGCGCAGTGTGGTGACGGCACAAGGAAGGGGCGTCACGTTTTGTTCTTGACAGAAAGCAACGAAAACGCGCCAGTCGTTGCGATAACTCAATAGCGAGTTTTTGCTGTAGGCGTTTTGTGTGATGGACGACCATTCTTCAATGCTTAATGCACCGGTGTTAAAGCGAGTTTGACTTGTTTCAATGTCACTTGGGTCTAATGGTAATAACTTCTTCATAATGCACTATAACTTTTTATTGCTAGCGCTAATATATCAGACATCAGTGCAAATTGTTTGAAATATATCTCAATTTGCCTATTACTCGTCTATCAGCGGCTTAGGCTTGATGAAATTGCTCGAACAACACGTGATAATAGTCTAAAAATGAAGAATGTTCGTAATCCATTGCATACCTAGGTATCGGATTATTGTTCGCGAAAGGAGAGAGCCATGACTCGACGCCTTTTTCATCGCGGTTATACGATTGAAAAGACAGAAGGTGGTCAAGATACCACGGAGGTTTACCGGGCTAGAGTCGCAGGTAAATCGATCTCTGGCAGTTTGCAGAATATAAAAAAGTCAATCGAGTGGTGGGCTGACACAAACACATTCGTGGAGCCCGCTGATTTTGATGATGAAGAGGATCACGTATCGTCCAAAAAGCAGGTAGAAGAATATAAAGGTTTTCGTATCATGAACGACGACCCAGAAAAAGACGAAAAGGGCTGGTACATGATTGTGCGCGGTAACTTGATGAAAGGCTCGCTGCCCGCACTCAAACACTTTATTGATAAAAATGCAGAGCAACTCCGTGCTTAACACGGATAGTCACCGAGTTGCTCATTCTGTCACTGGCTGCTAAGTTGATTCAGCTTTGATATAGTGAGGTCAAACGCTTCAACGAGACAGAGTTATGTCTGACAATAATCATTTAGTTTACTCGACCGAAACGGGCAGAATTAAAGCCGAGCCAGAAAAACCGAGCCGACCTAAAGGTGATGGCATCGTTCGTATTCAGCGACAAACAAAAGGGCGCAAAGGCAAAGGCGTCAGCCTGGTAACCGGGTTGGATCTTGATGATGGCGCGCTGAAACTGCTGGCCGCCGAGCTCAAAAAAGTGTGCGGGTGTGGTGGCGCAGTCAAAGAGGGCGTCATTGAAATCCAAGGGGATAAACGAGACACCCTCAAGGCGCACCTAGAAAAGAAAGGCCATACGGTGAAACTGGCAGGTGGCTAGGTGTTAAAAACAACATCCTAATAGCAGTAAAAAAGGCAGCCCACGCTGCCTTTTTGTATTCCGCCTTATTTAAACTTGGCCTTCAGCATCAATCAAGGCATCAAAGCGCTCATTACCATGCAATGATTCAAAGTCCGCTTCTTCACGGGCGGCTTCGCGCAGCGACGCACTTTCTGCAACCGCCAGTTCTAAGTCAGACACTGCCTGATCTTCAGCCCCCAATCGCGCATAGGCGCACGCACGCTGGAAGAGGGCGTTGGCATTACGTTCATCCACTTCCAGTACGCGGTTACTGATGCTCAGCGCCCAATGGTATTCGCCCATTTCCATTGCCGCATCCGCCTTATGGGTGAGCGCCTCGAGGTCACCTGGGCGAATTTTGAGGATTTCATTGTAAATTTCCATCCGCTGCTCAGGCGTCTGCGAGTGTTGAGCGCGTAGCCATAAGTTATGGATCTCGTTGATACGCTCAATCTCTTTATTGTTTTCTGCAATAATGCGTGTTTTACGCTTCAAGTCCCGCTCCAAGGCTTGGAACTTGCGTTCATATTGCTCTGCAATCTCTGACAGCTGTTGATCGGCCAACTCTTTGGTATTGGTTTTTATATCGCGCAAAGACTGCCAACCCACCAACGCAATCAATGATGCCGCACCGGCAATCAGATAAAAGAAGTAGGTCACTGTTACATTGGCATAGTTCAGTGATTTATCCGCTACGTCCAGCTCACGATCGGTAATCTCGGTCACCATTCGCTTTTCTAGCGCTTGGAAATCGGTTCTTAAGTTTCGGATTTCATCCAAAACGTACCTTTCCATCAGGGGTTTATCGTAAATACTTTGCTCTGCATACGAGGTCGGCTCTTTCGCCGCTTTGATATGCTTGACATCGTTTTCATCTTCAGCACTAGCACTGAAGCTTGCTAACGCCACGAGCAAACAAGCCCAAATGTGCGCTTTCATGGTTATCCTTATGTAACGAATCAGTTGAGAACTAGCGAGACTTTAGCAAACCTTCTGCAGACTAAAAAGGTTAACAGATGGAATTCGCTGATAAGATGACTTTTCAATACCTAACGCCCGATACGATCCGTGATTGGAGCGTCGGGCACCGTGAGCGAACGCCTTGACAATCACTATAACGACAATCATATTGGATGTATATAAGTCAAATATTGTTGACATGGTGAGCGCAATGAACCGATCTATTTTAGATGCAGTCATGAACGCAGAAGGTATCGTTGAACCAAGCAAAATGGCCGCGTTCTTTCATACCAACTTGAAAGAAATTGCGTCGTTGTCTGGATTACCTTATTCCACGTTAAGCCGCACAGAGCGATACTCAACGATCAAGGCACAGCAACAACTGCGTAACTGCACAGAAGTGATCAACCGAATCCTTCCGTGGACGGGAAATGAATTTCATGCCTACGCATGGTATCGGAGCGAAGGGCTACCAGAGTTTGGCGGATTAACCGCCGAGCAACTGGTTAAACACGATCGAATGGACGCGCTGAGAGCCTACCTTAACCATACGAGCGAAGGCGGTTATGCGTAAAGAAAAGCTACAGGAATACCTATTTCGCTTTGAAGGTGCGGTATTTCGTGGCCATAACCCTCGCTGGTCATACGCGCCTAACAGTGGGGAAGGAGCAAGACGCAATGGTGGACGCTTTAACCCCAAAGGCGTTGCCACTCTGTACACCTCATTGTCTCAATCGGGTGCATGGGTAGAGGCTCAGCAGGGGTTTCGTTTTAAAGCTCAGCCTTTGACAATATGTCAGTATGATGTCGACTGTGACAATGTACTCGACCTGACCGATGAGACAGTGCTGCTAAACTGTGGCATCAAGCCCTCGACGCTAAGCTGTGCTTGGTTAGATCAAGTGACCCAGAGCCAAACTCCCGATAGTTGGCACTTATCGAAACAGCTTATCAGTGCAAAGGTCAACGCCATTATTGTGCCCAGTTTTGCGCGTGGCGCCCCCCGAGGGATGAAAAACATCGTATTTTGGCGATGGAGTGATACGCCACCCAACATGATTAAAGTGATCGATGACTTTGAACGGCTACCGCCATCACCTTACTAGCGCCGCCCGCCAAGACATCCCACAAGCCTAGAGCACTGATACGGAAGTACGATGTGTGACAGATGACTACCTAAAATACGGGGAATAGGCTGGTCACGACAGCAATTGCCGTGACTTTGACGAGCTGACGCTTCAATGCGGTAAAAGTATAAGATAACGCAGATCTTTTTGGCTCATCACCGCGCGCTTGAAGCATCTCAGATCAAGCGGAGCATTTGAGCTGAGTTGATTAAAGAAAGTGGTGATTAGCTATTTTATGGTAAATGGGCACTTATGTTGAATCGTCGCGTCAGAATACTCAAGAGGGAGAAAAATGGAGGTGAGGAGTCAAGGCGCTTGTCTTATCAATGCCAATATTCACCTGTTAAATACTTTATTTAACATAACATACATAATGCGCACTAAAGGTTGATTTGTTAACATGCAATTGTGTCGATTACGCCATTGAGTAAATCTTCTCGACCTGACTGATTTCTTTTCCGTTCCAAATCATTTCTGCATGGAAGCATTGTATGACGTCGCTAACGACTTGTGGCGTAGACATCGCCCAACAGCTCCCTTTTTCATTTCGTACTGAGTTGTAGCGGATCCCTGTTAACGTATCATCTTGCCGAACCTGACGACCAAGCGCCTGTGCCGCGGAGTAATCAATAAGGTCGTAGATTGGATCGGTCATTGGCTTATCGCGCACATCAATCACTTTATCGTCATCAAATGTGAAACGAAGCGCCCTAAACACCAAGCGATCATAATGAAGCCCATTAACATCAGTCCAATAATTGCGCTGGTGATACATGACTTCCTTTAAAGCGGTTTGTTCGGTGTCGCCGATATACAGCATTCCAAAGCTGCCATCAGCGAAACGTGAACCATCACGATTAATGTGAGTAAAGGCAGCGACAGCATAGCTACGCCCACGCTCACAGTGGTACGGGATTTCTTCCGGCTTAATCAGGGATACATCGCCCACTTCATCGCGAATACGTGGATTCGTCAATGCTTGCAGTTGATACATCACCTCAAAGTCCTCAGGGTTGACGACATCATCAAACAAGTCAATCGTCGGGTACTTAGACGGAATGAGCCTATATCCTACCGCTTGATTTTCTCGAGCATTCAGCATTTTATCCCCACTGACCGGAACGTAAAGCGTCGACACGACAGAACACTTCGTAGAGGTCAGCAAACTTGCCGCTACTAATAATAGATAAAGGAGTCCGCCCTTCAAAGTAAGCGTTTTTGTTCTCCATAGACATGAACCCCTGAACGTTCTCTTGATTATCGAAGATGATTCGAAGACTACCGTGGATGTTTGCGATGTAGCTTAAACGCTCAAGCTGATCATCATCCATAGATATCGTGTCTGGGTTAGCCTTATACTTTTGGAACGTAGACCTTGGTATGCGAAGAATTCGTTGCATGTCTGCTCCGGTACATCCCCATCCTTCCATTATGTTTACAGCAGCCTTGAAGCCGACCTGAGCCATTCTCTTCTTGTCTGCCGCTTTTAGTGCTTGTGCTGCTGTCATATCATTCACCATTTCATGTTTGCACACTCTCATTGTGGACCCAATGTTTAATTTTGTCCACAATGAGACCGATAACCTTACACAGCTCGCGACATTCTTTCGTTTTGGATTGACCAAACCTCGCAACCGTATCAACGATCTAAAGCATTCTTCTGATGTCGCCCTTTTGTATGCCTTGGCGCATTTAACAGCGACGCGTTATCACTCCTCATCTCGCTTGGATTGATTGGCATGTCGATGTCCGATAAAGTGCTGATAATACGTCGTCAATGCGAGTGAGCTTTATGATAAAAACAGCTTTGGTGGGTTTTGGCTTTTCTGCCAATACATTTCATGTTCCTTTTCTGAGCGCAATCTCTGAGTTTGCTATCTCAGCTGTCGTGTCCAGTAAACCCGATCAGGTTGCACAACGGTTACCTAAAGCGGCCTGCTTTGATGATCTCAGCACCTTATTAGCACAACAAACCCCGGATTTGGTGGTGATCACCACGCCCAACCATCTCCACTACCAACATGTTAAACAAGCATTAGAAGCCGGTTGTCATGTCTTAGTGGAAAAGCCTTTTGTCACCAATAGTCGTGATGGCCTTGAGCTGGCCGCGCTAGCTAAACAGAAAGGCTTAGTATTGTGCCCCTACCATAACCGCCGCTGGGATGGTGATTTTCTCACTCTGAAAGGCTTACATCTTGCAGGCGAGCTCGGTGACATCAAAGTCATGCACTCTAGCTTTAATCGCTACCGCCCAGAGGTGCGTCAACGGTGGCGTGAGCTACCAGGTGAAGGCGCCGGTATCTTGTATGATTTGGGCTCACATTTAATTGACCAAGCACTGCACTTATTAGGGGATCCGAATGCGGTTTCGGCCAGTTGCCGCGCACTCCGCCCAGGCAGTGAGACGACAGATTACTTTCAAGTCACCCTGCATTACCCAGACAAAGAGGTGGTTCTCTCCTCAAGCCCCTATCGATCTGGGACCACAGAGCGTTTTGTTGTTCATGGTGAAAAAGCGACCTTTAGTACGTTTGGTTTAGATATCCAAGAGGATCAACTACGCGCCGGTTTAATGGTCACCGTCTCCGGTTTCGGAGAACAAGCGTATCAGGGAATGCTTGAGATTGGTGACAGCGTCACACCTGATACCTTGACCTTAGAAGATGGCCAATACCATCGACTATTCGACGGGTTAGCTCAGGCAATTACAAATGACCAACCCTCGCCTGTTTGCCCTATCTCCGCCAGCAAAGTTATCTATGCCATTGAGCTGGCACAAACAGCCTCTGATACGGGCAGTCGCCAACCCTGGCAGTTCCAAGCCTGATCCTTACCAATTGATGAATAAAGCTTAGCTACATTGACAGATGTGACTGAGCTTTTTTCGAACAACCACTAAAGTTATAGTGCATTATAATGCCAAAATGTAGCCCAGAACATGGCAGGGCTACAAAATTCGGCGCGTATTACGCGAGAGTAAACTGATACACCATCATCAATAGGAGCAACCAAAACACTGAAACACGCCACTTGATAAGTGCCATTAAACCTAGCGCTATCGGCAATAAATCAAGGGGTTGCGTATAGGCAGACACCCATACAGGTTGGTAAAGCGCGGCAGCGAGTAACCCCACGACACTGGCATTAATGAGGCTGATCGCACCGGCTAAACGAGGCTGCGTTTTCACCGCCTCCCAGATAGGTAAAACACCAAACATCAGCAACGCGCCAGGCAAGAAAATCGCGATAGTGGCAATAATACTGCCCCAAAGCGGTGACAAGCCATCAATACTGGCACCAAGGTAGCTCGCCATCGTGAACATAGGGCCAGGCACAAGCTGTGCCGCCGCATACCCTTCAATCAACGCAGAATCTGTGACAACGTCACCAACTATGGGCTCTAGTAAAGGTAGCACGACATGGCCACCACCAAACACAAAGCTCCCTGCCTGATAGAAAAGATTAAACACTTGTACCCAAAGTGTCTGGTTAAACAACCAAGGCACCGTTAGCAATAGTAAAAACAGGCCAATAATAATGGCACTACGACGCCACGCAATAGACACGGCAGTGTGGCTCTGTTGCGGTTTTGCAAACCCTATTGCGCCAATCATGCCGGCGACCAAAATGGGCAGAACTTGGAACAACACGCCTGAAGGCGTCAGTAACAACCACAATGCCGTTATAACTGCGACAGCGGCAGTCACCCACGAGCTGACAAACTTTTTACCCATCGACACCGTCGCATCAATGACGACCACCACCGCCAATAACTTCGCCGCACTGATGATCGTTGCCACCCAGTCTGCTGCCTGCGCGCTACTGTTTAGTACCGCCACTGCTGTCAATAAGGCAAAGGAAGGTAAGGTAAACGCCACAAATGCGCCGAACGCCCCCAGGTACCCTGCACGCTGATAGCCAATATACATGCCTAACTGGCTACTTCCCGGACCGGGTAAAAACTGACTGATTGCCAGACCCGAAGCAAATGTTTCTTCGCTTAACCATCGCTTATTTTTGACAAAAACCCGCTCAAAATAACCCACATGGGCGGCGGGCCCACCAAAGGACATACAGCCCAACAAAAAAAACTGTTTGATCAACTCAATCATTGCTCACCTCCTGCTATGAGTGTATGCGAATAGAACAATGAACAAAAACAAGACATTTCGATTAAATGAATCGATTAAATTAATAGATAAACAAGGCGTAGCGCCGCACAATGGTGACGTGTAAGTTTACAACACAAACAAGAGTGAGTACTTACA